>JAGRGH010000054.1 GCA_020445605.1 Chromatiales bacterium | reverse complement strand
TTGCAGGCCAATCTGTTTGCGAAAAGCGACCTGATGGCACTGATCAAACCGCGGCCACCGGTCGACAAATCCAGTCCACCTCAGCTGGCGCTATGGGCCTGAGGAAAATGTGGGACAGCAGTGGGTCGCCTCCCCATGAAGGGCCGGACTACGAATTCCTTGGCATTACGCCAAGGCCTCATTGAAGCAAGTATTTCATTTTCATCTCCGGTTATTGGGGCGTGGAATTCCTTGGCATTACGCCAAGGCCTCATTGAAGCTATGGAGTGTGGCCAGTGTTTGCTAGGATTATTGGAACGAATTCCTTGGCATTACGCCAAGGCCTCATTGAAGCCGGGGTTTCTGGGTCTATGGCTCTCTCCAAAACCGGAATTCCTTGGCATTACGCCAAGGCCTCATTGAAGCGAGGGGCTGGCGCAGATCGACCGCCTGATCGCCGACGAATTCCTTGGCATTACGCCAAGGCATCATTGAAGCGGCACGACCGGGCCGCAACCTGGAGCACTGAGATGTGAATTCCTTGGCATTACGCCAAGGCCTCATTGAAGCCAGGCGTCCGGCGCACTCACTGGTGGTTGCGGGTAGAATTCCTTGGCATTACGCCAAGGCCTCATTGAAGCTAGGGTTTTAGCATCAGTTGCTGATTTGCTTACTCTCTGAATTCCTTGGCATTACGCCAAGGCCTCATTGAAGCGTTCTGCATTGCTTACTGAGCTTTTGTATATCTGATAGGTGAATTCCTTGGCATTACGCCAAGGCCTCATTGAAGCGCGAATGTACAGTCCGACGTCGACCGTGTTCGGGTAGAATTCCTTGGCATTACGCCAAGGCCTCATTGAAGCGAGGCAATGTTGGCGGCAGTGTGGGTGCCTACAATATCGGAATTCCTTGGCATTACGCCAAGGCCTCATTGAAGCGTGTCCGATCACCGCCGCGATCGCGGCGAATGATACGAATTCCTTGGCATTACGCCAAGGCCTCATTGAAGCCAGTGCAAATCTTTTTGCCTTTTCGGCAGACTCGGCCAGAATTCCTTGGCATTACGCCAAGGCCTCATTGAAGCGACGGCAAGATAGGCTCCGCCACGCTCCCGGCTGGGAATTCCTTGGCATTACGCCAAGGCCTCATTGAAGCCAGCGCGTCGGGATCATCGACGGGTTCGCGCCGTCGAGAATTCCTTGGCATTACGCCAAGGCCTCATTGAAGCGGCGAGGACGAGCAGCTCGACGTGCGCGCGATGTTGTGAATTCCTTGGCATTACGCCAAGGCCTCATTGAAGCAGGGGTATGGGGGGCGCATCCACGCACGCCCGGGCGGCGAATTCCTTGGCATTACGCCAAGGCCTCATTGAAGCTGCGAAACGCTGAACACGACCTCGCGGCGCGTGTTGAATTCCTTGGCATTACGCCAAGGCCTCATTGAAGCAGAGCTCAGCCAGAGGCTGCGCAGCGCCGCTACTATGGAATTCCTTGGCATTACGCCAAGGCCTCATTGAAGCGCGATAGCCGCCGTTCCTGCATTCGCGGTATATTCCGGAATTCCTTGGCATTACGCCAAGGCCTCATTGAAGCCGGCGTCCTGAGCGTATACGGTCATATTGATCGTGGTCGAATTCCTTGGCATTACGCCAAGGCCTCATTGAAGCCAGACTTGTTCGAGCTTGTCTTTCTGCGCATATCCTGGAATTCCTTGGCATTACGCCAAGGCCTAATTGAAGCTCCGTGGCGGACTATCAGACGCGGGCCGGTGTATGCGAATTCCTTGGCATTACGCCAAGGCCTCATTGAAGCTCTTCCAAGGTTGAGGCCGGTCTGAATCCTGAGCAGGATGAATTCCTTGGCATTACGCCAAGGCCTCATTGAAGCATACGAATGATAGCCACTTTCCGGATCAGTGCTGATGAATTCCTTGGCATTACGCCAAGGCCTCATTGAAGCTTGCGCAGTCAGCAACGTCTTCTGCATGGCCTGTTCGAATTCCTTGGCATTACGCCAAGGCCTCATTGAAGCAATGTGATTTCGCCAAAATGTAATTGGAGCGGAGAGGTCGAATTCCTTGGCATTACGCCAAGGCCTCATTGAAGCGCGGCTCAGGTGTTCCGCTGCAAAGTCGGGGAAATGTAGAAACCTTTTACTGGCGGTTCGGAGTTTCGGTATCGTTTGTGTCAAACAGCGATTTCAATGCCACAGCCGGTCGATCAGGGAAGCGAACAATCAAGTCCAACTCTCCACCCATCGCGGCGATATAACTGCGCATTGTGGAGAGCAGCATGTCGGAGCGATTTTCCATCCGCGATACATTGTCCTGCCCGATACCCAAAAGCTCTGCCATGCGCTTTTGCGTGAGGTTTTGCGCCTTGCGCAAATCCTGCAACGTGAGCTCTTCAGCAATTAGCTCATCTACTCGCGCGGCCACCGTCTTTTGCTGGTCGGCTGGCAGTGCATCAATCATGTCTTTGAGCGTTTTCATGCCTTCTATCCCTTCTGCTTGAGGCGCGTTAAGTGCGCACTGAAGCGTTGATCTGCTTTCGCAATCAGTTGTTTGTAAAAGCGCTTTTCACTGGAGCCAGATTTATCACCCGCAACCAGCAATATGGCGCTACGCGTGGGGTCGAACGCAAAAGCCACGCGCCAGACCCCATCGTCGGCATCGAAACGGAGCTCTTTCATATTCGCGTGCTTAGACCCTTTAAGGGTATCGACTCGCGGGCGTCCGAGTTGTGGCCCGAAAACCTCAAGAAGCTTGGCTTGGGCCAGCATCTCCAGCCTCACGTCCTGTGAGAGAGAAGCAAATTCGGTTTCAAATTCTGCGTCGAAAAGAACTTTCCATTCCATGGTCAATTATGCCGTTTATAACATATGGGTTCAAGAGCATTTTAGTGGCAGGAGCCAGTCCTACTCCAGCGAAGGGCCAGGATCGCGCTCGACCTCGTGGCGGAACTTCTTGTCATCAGGCCAAGGCCGCGTGGAGGCCACGACCTTTGTGAATGGATTATATGTACATCGATGATACATTCATGTAAAGTTTGGATAATACTAAAGTACATTAAAAGCCGGCCATGCAATCAGCCCGCGCAGCCACTTCGCCTCGAGCCTCTCATGCCTCTAGTCCCGATGCATCAACACCCCGGCGGCCGCGGCTGGACACACCGGGACCTGCCCAGACTCTCGGTCCCGGTAACCCGGGGGCCACGGGTGCCGCACGGCGCACTGTTAGCAACGGTGATTCGACGGGTTACTACTCGTCACGTCGAGTGGATCGCCGCCTCATCCTTTCAGGCGCTCGAAGAACTCGCGAGCTGGATAGAGACGAGAAGCCAGCCATCTTTCCGACCCGACCACTCGAACGACGGGCATCCATTCCAGGGCGTACGAGGACAGGCGCCGCTTAGCTTTGCGTTTTTTGATCCCTTCGACCGAGCCGAACTCGATGGCATCCGCGCCGTCATCCTGGCCTTCGCCACCGCTCCGGTCGTCCCCCGCGGTTCACTGAGCGCAGCAACTCAACTGGCCAGCGCCATCGATCGCCCGCACCTGCCGGTCGACACTGAGGCAGCGCGCCTATTGACCCAGTGGCTCGATGCAACAAGCGCTCCGGGTTTTGCCGAAACGGTTGAGATTCTCCTAGCCCGTATCGGCGGACGTGGCCCGCGTTACGACCTGCTGGTCCGGGTGCTACTCGAGAATTACCACACCGAGATCGAGCCCGACGACGACCTGGGGCCGATCACCCATAGGCCACAGGGGTCCGGCTACGTGCGGGTGCGTGACGATCACGGAACTCCACCGCCGGAGATCGATCCTCCCGACGACGGTGAGATCCCGCCCGACGACCTGATCGACATCATCGACCGGATTATCCCGCCGATCGTCGAGGAGCCCGACGAGACGGCACCGGACGAGACCGAAGAGCCCGACGAGGAGTCGACGCACGTGGTCGACGACTGGCTGACCGAGGAAGTGGTCGAGGACCGATGGGTTCGTGACACGCGTCTTCGGCTGTTTGGTCCGGTGCTGCCGAACACCGACCGCGTGCTGACCAGCACGGAGACCCGGTTGCTCATGGCGGCACTCGAAACAGATCTCGAGGCCACTCCCGGCACACACGGGGAGATACAGAAACTGGCCGGGTGCATCGGCGTGCTACTGACGCTCGCCACGGGTCGGCATCCCCAGGACGTGGCGCTGGCGATATCTGCCTGGCTCCGAGAGGAACCTGATCCCCAGGCCGAATTTTCCCTGACTGATCGAACCTGGCGGGGCGAATTGCCGGTCGAACTGCCGCCGCTCCGCGAACTTCCGCCGGACTGGTTTCATCCGACACAAGACGACGTCGAACTTCCCCTGCCCCGTCTCTGCATCGGAGCACTTGCCAGACTTCGGGCGTCGGTACCGAACGACTTTAGCGTATCGACTCGATTGATATCGGATCAGGTGACCAGGTTTCGTGCATCAGTGCCGCGACTTGGGGAGGCTCGAATCCGCTCAACAATCATCGCGGCACTGTACGTGCGCACGGGACACCCGCGGGACTGGCAGCTGGTGACGGGTAGCACGGGCTATCAGTCGCCGGCGCCCCTGCACTACTACGCCACCACGGCAGACGAACTCGCAAAGACCTACTGCGCGGCCCTGGGCGATCTCGGAATCGACTGCGATGCCGATCCGTCCGGTCAGGCTGTCATTCGTGTGGGCGCGCCCCGTGCGGCACTGCGGCTCGAGCCGGTGCGGCGTGCGGTCCGCGCGCTGCGTGAGCATGCCGCAGCCACGCTGATGCCAAAGCGCGCATCGACCGATAGCGCCACCGCCTCGTACAACGCCATGGCCTGTTACACCGCGGCGTGGTTTTCGCTTTGCACGGCGCATCGCTGGACCGCGCCGATTACCCAGACTCGTCGCGGCGACCTGCTCTCGGTCGGTCGCGGGCGGGAGACCGTGCACCTCGCAACAGTCCACGACAAGGGCACCGATGCCGTGGTCGATACCCGCATAGCCGCACTCACGAGCGCGCTGGCGGCCCAGGTCGATGCATTGCTGCATACCGCGACCCGGGCGATTTCGGTTTTCTCAACCGACTCGTGGCACAAGTGGAAACCCGCCATCGATGCGCTTCGCGCATCGATCGACGGCAGCGGTCCGCTGTGGGTGTGGATTGATTCGAGCGGGAGCGCCCGCCCACTGAATCGACACCGAATTGCGACCGCCTGGCCGGCCTGGGCCGTGCCGCTGCCGCTGGCACGTCATCTCCTTGCCTCCACACTCGGGCAGCACGGTGCCGCGGGCGGCGACATCGCCCAGCAGATGGGCCATGCAATCGACACCCCGCCGCATGACATGGTCGACCCGGAAAGCCCGATCGAATTTGCCCGACGCATGGCGGGGCCGCTCGAGGCGTATCTGACCGATCTCGGATTTGGGCTGGTTCATTCAACGACCCGACGCAACCGCGTCGTGCCGGATCTGGTACCGAACGACGCACAAACGATCCTTGGGGCGAGCAAAGCGGACGAGAAAACCTACGCGCAGATCAAAAAAGGCTACGCAGCGGTTCCGACCGACGCCGAGTCCGCCGCGGCCGATGATTTGGCCGCCCAATGGATGCACGAACTGCAACCGACCGAGACCTGGCTGGTGGACCCGGCCGAACTCGCACAACGCACTCAGGACTATATGCGCAGCGGTCCCACGCCCGGTGAGGCCACCGCAATGCTGGCGGCGCTGAACCGCGCCCTGCGCTCGCGCGCAACCGAGAATCGAGCACTCAAACGCCCGGCCATCCCTCCGCTGGTTTCAGCGCACCGGCCCATTGCCTCCATTCGCCGAGTGCATCTCGATGCCTATCGGCTGTGCATCGGACTGGAGCTGAAGCTGATGGCGGAACTGCTCGAGGCCAAACACCAATGGGGGGTACAGCAGGCAATCGCCGCGCGTTTGCTGCTCGCGATGTGGGGTATGGGCAGCTGCCCACGCACGCTCGACGCCCTGCTCGACTCACGAGCGCAATTGTCCGCACTTGCGACCAGCCATGATCTGGTCGTGGCCGAGGTCCCCACCCCTGACGGCGACAACGATGATCGCGAGGCGCGCATCGTGCCGTCGCAGGCGGTCGCGATACTGCTTCGCCTGCACTCCACAGCCGTCGTACCCACCGAGAGCGACTGGAGCACGTTCACGGCGGCCCATGGTCTGGGTACCATCACCGAATCACAATGCTATGCCATCATCAGCATGGCACGACAGATCACCGTCGGCGGCATGCGTGCGGCCTGGGAGCGTGGTGATCTGCACTGTGTCGGCCCATCCCCCGACCGGCTGGCGGCGGCGGTGTCGGGAGCGGTCACCGATCGCAGTGCAGAGATCACATCGACCAGTTCGCGCTCAGTCAACGCAATTGCGCAAGCAATGCCAACTGAGGCGCAGCGTGATTGGAGACGCTTGCGCAGTGCCGTGCACGCCTTGACACAACATCGGGGAGACGCAGCCACCCGAAAGAAAGTCGCTGATCTTTCGAACCACATTGTCTCGCGCTACCCGCCTACGTCGATCCCCGGTGCGACCGCGATTGCCGTACTGGCACACCTAAATGGTGAGGATCGCTACGCGACCAGCAGCATCTATACCTATATCACCCGGTTGACGGACCTTGCGAACCGGACTGGCTCGCGCGCGCTTGAATCGATCGATCCAGACTGGCTAGCCGACAATCTCAACACATTTCTGCTGCGCTACCAGACCGCGGCACGCAGCGTGGAACGCCGAAACCAGAGCACCGCCCTGTCGGCGCTGTCGTGGCTTTGGTCGACCACTGATCGATACGGATACCGTCCGGACGACGCTGATTATTGTGACGGTGTAACGCGAACCGGGCCCCGACGAGCCGGGGGCTGGATCACGGCGAGCGAGCGCGGATGGATACTCGATCAGTTGCGCACGTGGACCGATCAGGTGACCGGCAGTACTCGGGCGCTCGGCCAGGGTCATACGTGGATCGCGGGCGAACTGGGTACACAGATCATGCTGTATACGGGTCCGCGCGTATCCGAGGTTGCCGGCGCACGCACTGAGGATTTGTTGCTTGCGCCTGAGCACTCTGTGCTGCACATCCACCCCAGGCGACGACGGACGCTGAAGACCACTGCCTCCCGGCGCGTAGTAGACATCGCCCACTGGAAGGACGGAGTAGGCCGAGTTCAGTCATTGTGTGATCGGCTCAGCCAACGCCGGACTAATGTCGGCGGCGAACTTTTGGCGACGCGCTACAGAATGACTCTGCGCGAGATCATCGATTCACTTACCGGCACGTACGCCCAGGCCGCTACGAAACCGCTCGGAGCCCTATCCACTCGTACGCATCTCGCACGCCACACGAGAGCCACGCAAGCGGGAATCGCAGTCCATCCGCACGGTTTCGATGGATTTGAATTGGTTCTGCCCGTAACTGATGGCAGTGCCCTAACTTTGCTGCCACAACGGGTACGTTATGTGTATCACTCACGTCAGCTGGGGCACGGCACACCGATCACCACGCTGACGTGGTACGACCACTGCATACCACTGCAGACCGTTCTTGGAAGCGGGTGGCGAGGACCCACCATTGATCTACAAGTCACCGCAATCGGGATGAACAAGGCGACGTACCTACAACGTAGCCAACGAGCACAAGCGGGTGAGAGCAATCGCTGGTCCAACAACATTCCAACCTGGCCAACCAATTCCGAGATGTCGTTAGCAGCAATCTGCCAAACGCCCCCCGAAGTCGCTCCATTGGCGGCACCAAGGCTGGCACCCTGGCTCCGCGCGGCACTTGCTGCACGGCAAGGACTCAGAGGTAATGCGCTCTCCAACGAACTTGGGATCGATGCCGAATTGACTGAACGGATGCTGTGCGTGCTTGAGCGATGCGACCGCGATTACGGCATCGGGTACCTACGACAATCCAGCACTGCCAAGCACTCGCGACGACCACGCGCACATTCGATTGCAGGATTCATCCAAGCGCTGGATGATTCGCTCAACCAGACAAGTCTTACCGCAGAATCGCTGGCGGCGTGGGCGTGGCAATCGCTGGCGACCCGACGCCAATATCCACTGGACCATCAATCAACTGACGTGTCTGTACGCAGCGCGCTGCAGGCAGCGACCGCCGCACTACCATCGCAAGCATTGATCGCGACGGGCACTGGCGCCCAACTGCTGCGGCTGGTGCTCGCTGCCTGGTCAAGCGACGCAACATAACGCAGGCACCGAGCGATGCTAAACGGAATAGTCAGTTTTGTTTACAGAGCCCACAACGCGACAACTGCACAGGAGTGACCGCCGTGCGTGGCGTGCAGGGTGCCGAATCTCAGCGTGTCAACCTGGCTCGCTGCTGTCGTCCGCCGAACCCGATGGCTGAAGACCGGCGATCAGCCGGGAAAATTCTGCGCCCAACTCTCGCAGGACCGCGAGTCGTTGTTGATCAGTCAGGGGTGATCCGTCCGCGGGCAGCACCCCATCCGGCAGATCGGCTTCGATAATATGTCCCCCGTCTGTATGTATGTCGATAGCCCGGCCGGATTCATCGACTACAAGCGCCCGAGCCGACGAGAACCAGCGTGTAGTCCATTGCGGTACGGGGCGTTTTTTGCTGTTTGCAACTTTCTTTTCCTGCCGCCCGGATGGATGCGTAGGTTGAGGGCCGGTAGACGGATTTTGGCCATAGGTTTGATCGCCATCCTCGTCTTCGCCATCTTTCCCCCTCGATGGAATAACGGGCGGCGTGAGTGCTCGACCGTCTATTAGCACACGGCGGTAGAGATCCAGGGTCCGAGCCGCGGTCGCTCCGGCTGACAATGCCGCTTCTTTCATTTGCAGCTCGAAGTGATGGACCAATAGATCTGGTTCCCAAGGTTTTTCGAGGGGCAGCGTCATCTCCGCGTCCCAAGACTCAAGACCCAACGTGCGTACATCGAGGGTGTACTCCGCCGCGTCCTGGCGCAGGTCCAGTCGACGCATCTGCAGAGTAACGACGGCAAATTGTTCGCCCTTCTCAATAGCTCGGGCCAAAGTACCGGCGTAGTCCGCCAGTCTTCCAGCGGCAATTTTGTTGCTTGGCGGCGTGGAGTGATCCGCATTCACTGTTATTACTACATACATTTCGGTTGCCTCGTTAAAATTCACACAGGTGCCGATGCTGGCAATTCTTAAATCCGGGCGACTCCCGACGCGCAGACCAAAAGCCGGAGAATCTACTGAGTGCGTTCGTACTCCGGTCGTCGTTCGATAGGCCCAGATAGGATCGTGACAGCTAAAAACCCGGGAGTGGCAGCGAACTATGGTGGTCTACGTGCGTAGTTCGCAAAAAGACTCCTGCATTTTTGGGGTTTGGGGACACTTTTTGGTTTGTGACAATTGACTTGGGACGATTAACTTTGTCCAAAATCTGCCCCTTTATTACAATTGACCTTGTCTTTGACCTTACGCCCTAGGCCCCAGTGCGGAGGCGCAACGAACCAGAGCTACAGCGTTGGGTCGCGACCTGTATCGAGCAGGTCGGCCAGACGGCGCCTTAGGATCTGGAGTGCGTGCATATCAGAACACTCCGCCAGCTCCGGCAGCTGCCTCAGTACCCAACCTTGGATGGCGTCGCGATTGTTTGCCTTTTCGGAGCCAACAAATAACGCTAACGATCCACCATGCCCAATACTCATCGATAACATCAGCGCATCAGTGAGGCGAGTTGCCCGTTTCTGGAGCTCGCGACGCCTGCTTTCGGTTTCCAAGAGGATCGACTCATTTACGTTCATTTGGCGCTTCCCTGCATCGCCCCGACCAAGAACCGGTCGAACGCACTACCGTCCCTGCGCGTTAGATTCGGAACGAATCGCGAATACGTCCGGAACAGCATCTGGGTGGTGGTATGCCCGAGCTGGCGGGCAATCCATTCCGGATTCTCGCCAGCGCCCAGCCAGAGTGTCGCGGCCGTGTGCCGACAGTTGTAGGGACGGCGGCGGGCGAGCTTCAGTCGGTCCAGCAGGGGATACCAGACCCGGTAGGTGACGTTGTGCACATCCATCGGGCCGCCTGTGGCGGTGCTGAACACATAGCTGCCCGGCCCGGTCACCACCTGCTGGGCGCGCAGTGCATCGTGGACGATCGACGACATCTCGACCTCACGCTGCGAACCATCGGTCTTGGTGTATTCGGTTCGCCCCTTGGCAAAGGTCTCACGTATCAGAATCTGTCTGGTGCCGAAATCGACGTTTTGCCATTTCAATCCGTGGAGCTCTCCAGTACGCAGCCCGGTAAAGAATCGGACCGTAAAGTAGTTGCGGAAATCGGACCTTACTGCGTCGAGGATCAGGCGCACCTCCTCCATCGAGAAGGGCTCGATGACCTTGCGCGGCTGCCTCAGCCGCTTCACGCCGACCATGGGGTTCGAAAAACCGTAACGGTCCGCAGCCTCGGCGAGGATCATGCCGAGCAGCCCAACGGTGTGGTTGATGGTCTTCGGCGTCAGGGTCGCGTTGCCTGTCCGGCCCGGGATCTTTGCCAGCTCGGCGCGAAAGGCTAGGATGTCCGCCTTGGTGATTTCCGACATCGGGCGATCTCCAAAGGCAGGCACAAGATGCCGCCTGACGGTGGAGCGGTTGGTCACCCGGGTGTTGTTGCGCCAGCCCACCTCATTCTCCATGAGCCAGATCCCGGCGAATTCCTTCAGCAGGGGGGTGTCGGGCGATCCACTTCCACCTTCCGCGTTCGCCGCGTCGTCGAATGCCGCGGCGCGACTGCTGTTGGGAAAGTAGCTTCGATAGTCGAACGTTCCGAGTTCGATCTCGGCGGCCATCTTCCGTGCGACCCGTTCCATCTTGCGCCGGTTCTCACGGCTGTCCTGAAGTGTCGTGTACTCCCGACAGCGGATGTTCCGGTAATAGAAATCGAAGTGTAATTTCCCGGTCTCCCGCCGGGCGCGAACGTTAACCATTGCACACGCCGCCCGAGGCCATCGGAATCGATACTTCCGTATTTCGAGGCCGAACCATGTCCCGTTCGATCGCTTCCCATATATAGAGGATCTTCCGACCACCAAAGGGCCGGAAGTAGTGGATTCCCTCGATCAACACCTTGTCCTTAAGGTGGGTACGGATGGTGCGCGGGTCGTAGTGAATCCGAAGGGCGAGCGATTCGGTGGTCAGGTAGGTGAGTTGTTGCTTCACGTCTAGCTCCTAGTTGAGAATGACTTCTGAATGACGAATTGCCGCCTAGCGAATTATTTCGTCATTCTGAATGACATTTTGGAGCTGAAAATGGTATTTGTCAATACAAATTGCGATCTAGGATGTTATTTATTTATCCAGGGGCGCAGATGATCCGCTGTCACCTGTCCCGGATGATGGGCGAACGGAAGATGAAGATTGCCGATGTCGCCCGGGAGACCGGCCTCAATCGAAACACCGTCACACTGCTGTACAACGAGACGGCCAGTCGCGTCGACCTCGATGCGATCGATCGTCTATGTCGGTTGTTCCGCTGCAAAGTCGGGGAACTCTTCGAGTTTGTTGTCGACTAGATCGCCCGGCCATTCCTCCAATACTGACGGTAGCCCTATTGGTCCCATGACAGGGAGTCAATTTGCCGGTTTTATAGAACGGTAAGAATTGCGCTGGTCCCAGATTGGTCCCAATCTGGTCCCAAGCGATCGATGACAAACGTCGGTCGCTCGAGCGACCGACGTAAGTGATTGAACTATTGGGAGAAAGTTGGCGCGCCCGGAAGGATTCGAACCTCCGACCACCTGGTTCGTAGCCAGGTACTCTATCCAACTGAGCTACGGGCGCGTTGCTGATCGCCTGAGGCCGCTCGCGCGTGGCGCTGTCAGGGGCGGCCACGGACCGAACGCATGGGTTTCACGGTTCAATCCGGATACTGCGCGGCTCGGAACGAGGCCGGCAGTGAACGCGGCATTTTGGGTTCGCGACCGCCGGATGTCAATCCGCGCGCAGTCGGTACGCGTCGGGAAAGTGGCGGAGAGAGAGGGATTCGAACCCTCGATGGAGCTTTTGACCCCATACTCCCTTAGCAGGGGAGCGCCTTCAGCCACTCGGCCATCTCTCCAGTTCTGATCCGCTCCCTGCCGGTATAAACCAGCGGGCCTTCGGCCCGCGCAGGGGAGCGCGTTACTTCGGGCTTCCTGCCCTGCGCCCCTTCGGGGCCGCCGCTTCGCGGCGTTCAAATCGCTCCCGGCGATTTAGTCAGCCACTCGGCCATCTCTCCAGTTCTGATCCGCTCCCTGCCGTATAAACCAGCGGGCCTTCGGCCCGCGCAGGGGAGCGCGTTACTTTGGGCTCCCTGCCCTGCGCCCCTTCGGGGCCACCGCTGCGCGGCGTTCAAATCGCTCCAGGCGATTGAGTCCTCCGATCTGCCTTGGTTCACTTCGGTACGGCCCGAACGGGGCTGCCCGACCGCGACCGCTGGCGTTCGGCCGGCTGACCGATCCGCCTCGCCCGTGGGTGGCGAACCAGCCTGTGTCTGATTGTGGGAATCGGTGGGCCGTGACGCCGTCGCCTGCGACCCACCGGGTCGCGGGCTAGCCCTGACCGCCGGTGACGGCCGCAACGGCCGCGCGGGCGGCTTCCTCGGCCTTGATCCGGTGGTAGATCTCCTCGCGGTGAACCGCGACTTCGCGCGGGGCGTTGACGCCGATCCGCACCTGATTGCCCTTCACACCCAACACGGTGACGGTAACCTCGTCACCGACCATCAGGGTCTCACCGACCCTGCGCGTCAGTATCAACATTGTCGTCCTCCGGCCGGCAACGTTCCCGCCGGCTCATGTTTCCATCACAACGGACCGCGGCAAGCGATGTCGCCGTGGCCCCCCCAACCAATCTGCGCCTTCACCCGAGGCACAATCCCGATTCTAGCAACAGACGACGGTTCCGGCATCCCGCCGGCCGGCCGCCCTCAGGCCGGTGCCGCCGCGAGGTCGAAGGCCGCGTGCAGGGCACGCACGGCCAGTTCCATGTACTTCTCGTCGATGACGACGGAGACCTTGATCTCGGAGGTCGAAATCATGCGGATGTTGATGCCCTCGTCGGCCAGCGTGCGGAACATGCGGCTGGCGATGCCCGCATGCGAGCGCATGCCGACACCGACGATGGAAACCTTGACGATGCCGGCGTCACCGCGTGCCTCGCGGGCGCCAAGTTCCGTCGCCGTACGCCTGAGCACGGTCAGCGCCTTTTCGTAGTCACGGCGGTGCACGGTGAAGGTGAAATCGGTCGTGCCATCGCTGCCGATGTTCTGCACGATCATGTCGACCTCGATGTTCACGTCGGCAATCGGTCCGAGGATCGCCGCGGCCACGCCGGGACGGTCCGGGACGCCGGCGATGGTCAGCTGCGCCTCGTCCTTGTTGTGCGCGATGCCCGAGATCAGCGCCTGTTCCATATCGTCATCCTCATAGGTGATCAGAGTGCCCTGGCCATCGGCGAAACTCGACAGCACGCGCAGGGGAACGTTGTATTTGCCGGCAAATTCAACCGAACGAATTTGCAGCACCTTCGAACCGAGGCTCGCGAGTTCGAGCATTTCCTCGAAGGTGATCTTGTCCAGACGCCGGGCCTTGGGCTCGATGCGCGGGTCGGTGGTGTAAACACCGTCGACATCGGTGTAAATCTGGCATTCATCGGCGCGCAGGGCCGCGGCCAGCGCGACCGCCGTGGTATCCGAACCGCCACGACCCAGCGTCGTGATGTTGCCGTCCTCATCGATGCCCTGGAAGCCCGCGACGACCACCACGCGACCGGATTCGAGATCAGCGCGCATGCGCTTGGCTTCGATATCCATGATGCGCGCCTTGGTGAACGCGCTGTCGGTGCGGATGTGCACCTGCGCACCGGTGTACGAACGTGCGCCGAGACCGGCCTTGTGCAGCGCCATCGCCAGCAGCGCGATCGTGACCTGTTCACCGGTGGACAGCAGCATGTCGAGCTCGCGCGGATCGGGTTGCGAAGCGATCTGGCGGGCCAGCGCGTCGAGCCGGTTGGTCTCGCCGGACATCGCCGAGACCACGACCACCAGCTGATGACAGTCGCGCACGAACCCGGCCACCTTCGCGGCGACCGCCTCAATGCGCTCGATGGTGCCGACGGAGGTACCGCCGTATTTCTGGACAATGAGTGCCATGGGGCCAAACACCCGGGAGAAAAGCGCGCTATTTCACTACAGCGCGCAGGTGCGAACAAGGAGGAATTGACTGCCCGGGCCTGATCCAGACGCTCTGGATTGCCGACCCGGGTAGCCCAGAATGCTCGCGCCGGAGGTCCGGCCAGAACCCGCCTAGGCCGAAACGGGTCAGCGCAGGACGGGTTTCACTGAACCACGGGGCGGCCCGCGCGGATCTTCAGTTCAGCGTCGCGCGGATCCAGTCGATCGCGCCGTCCAGCGCACCTGGCAGCGCCGCCGGATCGTCGCCACCGGCCTGGGCCATGTCCGGCCGACCGCCACCACGACCACCGACGCGCGTGGCCACGGCGTTGACGAGATCACCGGCGCGGATGCGGTCGGTCAGATCACGCGTGACGCCGGCCACGAGGCTGACCTTGCCGTCGTTCGTCGCACCCAGCACGATCGCTGCCGAGCCGAGCTTGTCCTTCAGGCGATCGACCGCCTCGCGCAGCGCCTTTGCATCGGCGCCGTCGATCTGCGCGGCCAGCACCTTGATGCCATCGATGTCCACGGCCTGACTGGCGAGATCGCTGCCGCCGCCGCTGGCGAGCTTCGTCTTCAGGCGATCAAGCTCTTTCTCCAGCGCGCGGCTGCGGTCGAGCAGCGCAACGACCTTGCCGTTGACGTCGTCGCGTCCGGCCTTGAGCAGTCCGGCGATCTCGAGCAGCCGGTCTTCCGAGGCGTTGTCGTAGTCCAGCGCGGCGGCGCCGGTCACCGCCTCGATGCGCCGCACGCCGGCGGCCACACCGCCTTCGGAAACGATGCGGAACAGCCCGATGTCGCCGGCGCGCTCGACGTGCGTGCCACCACACAGTTCCATGGAGAAATCGCCGCCGATGCGCAGCACGCGCACCTCGTCGCCATACTTCTCGCCGAACAGTGCCATCGCACCCGCGGCCATGGCCTCGTCGATCGGCATGACTTTCGCCAGTGTCTCGGCATTGTCACGGACATGGTCGTTGACCAGCCGTTCGATCTCGCGCAGCTCCGCGCGCGTGAGCGGTGCCGGATGCGAAAAGTCGAAACGCAGCCGGTCCGGCGCGACCAGCGAACCCTTCTGCTGCACATGCGTGCCCAGTACGCGGCGCAGTGCCGCATGCATCAGGTGCGTTGCGGAGTGATTCAGAATCGTGCGCGTGCGGCGTTCGCCATCGATCGCGGCCTCGACGAGATCGCCGACCGCGAGCCGTCCGGCGGTGACCTCGCCGACATGGCCATAGGCGTCGCCATACTTCTGCGTGTCGGCCACGTCGAACACCGCGCCGTTTTCGTCCTGCAGCCGGCCGGTATCGCCGACCTGGCCGCCAGACTCGGCGTAGAACGGCGTGCGATCCAGGAACACGACGGCCGGTTCGCCCTCGCCGATCGAGTCGACCGCGGCGCCCTCTCTCGCGATGCCAATGACCCGCGCCGTCGCTCGTTTCTCCGTATAGCCTAGAAATTCGCTGGCCGGGAACACGACGCCGCGATTCACATCCGCCGCAAAGCGGCTGGCCGCGCGGGCGCGGTTGCGCTGCTCGGCCATCGCCTGCTCGAAGCCCGCCATGTCGACGCCGAGCCCACGTTCACGCGCCACGTCCGCGGTCAGATCGACCGGGAAACCGTAGGTGTCATAGAGCAGGAACGCCGTCTCGCCAGGCACGGTGTCGAGCTGGAGACCCGCCACGGCCTCCTCGAAGACCTTCATGCCCTTGGAGAGCGTTTCGGCGAAGCGTTCCTCCTCGATCTTCAGGGTGCGCTCGACCAGCGCGCGTGCCTCGCGCAGCGCCGGATGCGCTTCGCCCATGACCTGATCGAGCGGGGCGACCAGTTTGTGGAAGAACGGCCCGCTCTGACCGAGCATGAACCCGTGGCGCAGGGCGCGGCGGATGATCCGGCGCAGCACGTAGCCACGGCCGTCGTTCGCCGGAAGCACGCCATCGGCGATCAGGAACGAACACGCACGGATGTGATCGGCGATCACCCGCAGCGAATGGTTCTTGCGGTCGTCGCAGCCGGTCACCTCGGCGGCCGCGTCGATCAGCGTACGAAAAAGATCGATGCCGTAGTTGTCGTGGCGACCCTGGATGACGGCGGCGAGCCGTTCGAGCCCCATGCCGGTGTCCACCGACGGGCGCGGCAGCGGTTTCAGCGTGCCGTCGGCCGAGCGATCGAACTGCGTGAAGACGAGGTTCCAGATCTCGATGTAGCGGTCGCCATCGGCCTCGGGCGTGCCGGGCGGTCCACCCGGAATCTCGGCGCCGTGGTCATAGAAAATCTCCGAACACGGACCGCACGGGCCGGTGTCGCCCATGGTCCAGAAGTTGTCGCTCTCGTAGCGCTGGCCACCGGGCTTGTCGCCGATGCGCGAGAACCGCGCCGGATCGACACCCATCTCCTCCAGCCAGATCTTCGCGGCCTCGTCGTCGTCGGCATACACCGTGACCCACAGCCGGTTCGCCGGCAGCTTGAGTTCCTCGGTCAGGAACTTCCAGGCCCACTCGATCGCCTCGCGCTTGAAGTAGTCACCGAAGCTGAAATTGCCGAGCATCTCGAAAAACGTGTGGTGCCGGGCCGTGTAGCCGACGTTTTCGAGGTCGTTGTGCTTGCCGCCGGCACGCAGGCAGCGCTGACAGCTCGCCGCGCGCGTGTACGGGCGCTTCTCGGCACCGGTGAAGACATCCTTGAACTGCACCATGCCGGCATTCGTGAACAGCAGGGTGGGGTCGCCGGCGGGCACCAGCGGGCTCGACGCGACGACCTCGTGGCCCCTCGCGCGGAAGAACTCCAGAAACGCTGTTCGTAGATCGGCGACGCTCAGCATGGCGTTAACAACCGGCTTGCGGAAAAGTCGATCATTCTAATGAAGAATCTTGTTGCGAGATAGGGACGTCTCGCCCGAAAATTGAATACGCAAGTGTTTGATTTTCGCGAGCAACCGAAAACCGCGCTTTTTGGTTGCGACGTTGAAAAGGCCATGGATGGGCCCTTTTCAACAACCCGCTAACGAAACAGTCGCCGTACCAGTGACTCGGGAAACCCCCGCGCGGCCAGTGCGCGCATGCGCCGGGCGCGCTCGCGATTGTCCGTCGGGAGCGCAGCGCCAAAGCGTCGCCGGGCCACGGCGCGGAGCTGTTCGAACCAGTCGGCGTCGGACCAGCCGGCCAGCGCCGCTTCGATCAGTTCGTCGCCGATGCCGCGCTCGCGCAATTGCGCGCGGATCGCCAGCGGCCCGTAGCCGCGCTCGACGCGCATGCGGGCATAGACCTCGGCGAACCGTGCCTCGTCCAGCAGACCCTCGGCGGCGAGATCGTCGAGCACGGCTTCGACCACGGCCGAATCGTGGCCGCGCTCGGCGAGCTTGCGTGCCAGCTCGCGGCGGCTGTGCTCGCGGCGCGCCAGCAGGCGAACGGCGCCCGCCCGCACTTCAGTCGGACCGGCATCCTCCGCGCTCATGAGAAATGTCCGAAACCGGCACGCCCGGCGTGAACTACAATTGACCGGGGTCTGGCGCCGCGCCTGTGCGCCAATGGAGAAATCGACTTGAGCACGAACAGCATGATTACGCGCATCCTAGACGACGCGCGCGCCGTCATCACCAAACCGGCGGACTTCTACCGCAACATGCCGAAAAGCGGCGGGTTCGGTGACCCGCTGGTGTTCGTCGTGGTCATGGGTGCGATCACCGGCGTGATCGTCGCCATCATGAGCCTGGTCGGGCTCGGCGGCGCGGCCGGCATGGGCATCGCCGGCGGCGTCGGGCTGATCGCCATCATCACCATGCCGATCTTCGCGATCATCGGATCGTTCATCGGCGCGGCCATCATGTTCGTGATCTGGCGCCTGATGGGCTCGGAACAGTCGTTCGAAACCGGCTACCGCTGCGTGGCCTACGCGAGCGCGATCTACCCGATCACGACCCTGCTCGCACTGGTGCCCTACGTTGGTTCGCTGCTCGGCCTCGCCTGGATGTTCTATCTGATGTATGTCGCGAGCATCGAGGTGCACGGGATCGCCGCGCGCACCGCGATGATCGTGCTCGGCATCATCGTCGGCCTGCTCGCGCTGCTAAACATCGCCGCCGAGCGTGCCAGCCGCGACATGCAGGCGAACATGGAGCAGTTCGGCAAGAGCTTCGGCGACGCCATCGGCCAGGTCCAGACCGACACCCAGGACATGACCCCCGAGGAGGCCGGACGCGCCTTCGGCGAGTTCCTCAAGGGCCTGGAGCAGGCCGGGCGCGAGGCCGAACAGGCACAGTCCAAATAGGCCAAGCTGCCCTCCGGCGGGCCCCCCACGGTCGGCGCAATCGGCCCGCCGGGCACGCTTGTGACACCGCCGCGGAACAGTGCGGTTTTCGGTGCCGCGAGCGATCCCGGGATGGAGCCGCCCGGTCGCGCAATCAAAACCGCCGCCGGCAGCAGGACGTCACGCCCGTAGTCCGTTTCCCGGTATTGCTCACAGGCATTGGATGCGATATATTCGCATTCGTGTTTTCATTTTCGTCCATGAGGTTTCCCTTCGTGCTTCACAGCGTACTGAAACTGCTCGCCGCGGCGAGTCTTGCTGTCTCCGCCACCGTCCAGGCCGCCGAGGTCAACCTGTACTCGGCCCGCCAGGAACAGCTGATCAAACCGCTGCTGGATCGCTTTACCGCCGCCAGTGGCATCCAGGTGAACCTGATCACGGGCAAGGCCGACGCCCTGCTCGAGCGCATGGAGCGCGAGGGTCAGAACTCTCCGGCCGACGTGCTGCTGACCACCGACGCCGGTCGCCTGAACCGCGCCAAGGCGGCGGGCGTGACCCAGGCAGTAACCTCCGCCGCACTGGCCAGCGCGATTCCGGCGAGTTTCCGCGACCCCGAGGGCCACTGGTTCGGGCTGTCGCTGCGCGCCCGCCCGATCATGTACTCGACAGAACGGGTCGACCCGGCGACGCTGTCGACCTACGAGGCGCTGGCCGACCCGCAATGGCGCGGTCGCATCTGCATACGTTCGTCGGGCAACATCTATAACCAGTCGCTCGTTTCGTCGATGATCGCGGCCAACGGTATTGAGGCGACCGAGACTTGGGCGAAGGGCCTGGTCGAAAACTTCGCCCGCCCGCCGCAGGGCGGTGACCGCGATCAGATCAAGGCCGTGGCCGCGGGCCAGTGCGACATCGCGATCGCGAACACCTACTACCTCGCCGGCATGCTCACCGGCGACGACGAGGCCCAGCGCGAGGCCGCCGCGAAGGTTGCCGTGTTCTGGCCGAACCAGAACGATCGCGGTACCCACGTGAATGTCAGCGGCGCCGCCGTGGCCGCGCACGCGAAGAACCGCGACGCCGCCGTGGCGCTGATCGAGTTTCTCGCCAACCGCGAGTCGCAGGCCTGGTATGCCGAGGTCAACGGCGAGTACCCGGTGCGCCCGGGTATCGGCATCGCGCAGCCGCTGGCAAGCTGGGGCTTTTTCCGCATGGATCCGCTGAATCTGGCCCGGCTGGGCGAACTGAATGCGGACGCCCTGCGTCTGGTGGATCGCGCCGGCTGGAAGTAAGGCCCTACAATCCGGTCCGTGTTTCCACTTCCACCCGTGCGCCACCCGGCGCACGGGTGATTCCGTCTACGTGAACGAACTCGCACCACCGACCGGATTCGACAGCCCACCCAGGTCGCTCCACCGCCCGGCGCGCACGCTGCCCTGGCACTGGGGCGCGATCGCGATCGCCGGCGTGCTGGCCCTGCCCGTACTGGTCATCGCCGCGCATGTGTTCGTGCCGGCCGGCGAGGTCTGGCGACATCTCGCCGACACGGTGCTGCGCGACTACGTCGTCAACACACTGGCACTGATGCTGGGCGTGACCATCGGCACGCTCGTGCTCGGGGTGACCAGCGCCTGGTTGACCAGCATGTGCAGCTTTCCGGGCCGATCGCTGTTCACCTGGCTGCTGCTGCTGCCCATGGCGATGCCGGCCTACATCATCGCCTACACCTACACGGGACTCCTCGACTTCAGCGGCCCGGTACAGACGGGCCTGCGCGAACTGACCGGCTGGGGCTATCGGGATTACTGGTTTCCGGACCTGCGCTCGCTCGAGGGCGCGGCAATCATGCTCTCGCTGGTGCTGTATCCGTATGTCTACCTGCTCACCCGTGCCGCGTTTCTGAGTCAGTCCATCTGCGTGCTCGATGTGAGCCGCACGCTCGGCAACGGCCCGTGGCGCACGCTGTTCTTTGTCGCGCTGCCGCTCGCCCGACCGGCGATCGTCGCGGGTCTTTCGCTCGCGCTCATGGAAACGATCGCCGACTACGGAACCGTGCAGTATTTCGGCGTTTCGACCTTCACGACCGGCATCTTCCGCACCTGGTTCGGCCTCAACGATGCCGGCGCCGCCGCGCAGCTTTCGGCGACACTTCTCGGGTTCGTGTTCGCACTCGTACTGATCGAACGCTATTCACGGCGCCAGTCGCGCTATCACTACACGAGCCAGCGTCACCAGGCCTTGCAGCGCGTGCACCTGGGCGGCTGGCGCGCGTTCATTGCGATCGGCTTTTGTGCAGGTACCGTCACGCTCGGCTTCATTCTGCCCGCCGGCCAGCTGCTGTACTGGGCCGTGTTCAGCTCCAGCGCAGGCATCGATGGCGCCTTCCTTGGGCTGGTCGCCAACAGTCTGGAACTCGCAACCATCGCCGCCGTGCTGGCGCTGCTGCTTGCGCTGGTGCTCGGCTATGGCCAGCGCTACAACCGGGACCGCATCACTTCCATCACCACGCGCATCGCGGCGATGGGTTACGCGATTCCCGGCACCGTGATCGCAGTGGGTGTGCTGATCCCGTTTGCCGCGATCGACAATGCCGTGGATGGCTGGTTTCGCGAACAGCTCGGGATTTCAACGGGCCTGCTGCTGAGCGGCACGCTGTTTGCCGTTGTGTTCGCCTACGTGGTGCGGTTTCTCGCGGTTTCCCTGCAGACCGTCGAGGCCGGACTCGGTCGCATCCGCACATCGATGGACGAATCCGCGCGCTCCATGGGCATGCGCGTGCCCGCATTGGTGCGCAGGGTGCATCTGCCGATGCTGCGCGGCAGTCTGCTGACCGCGCTGCTGCTGGTGTTCGTCGACGTGCTGAAGGAGCTGCCGGCGACGCTTTTGCTGCGGCCGTTCAATTTCAATACGCTGGCCGTTCGCGCCTACGAGCTGGCCTCCGACGAGCGCCTCGCCGACGCCGCGCTGCCGGCGCTGGCGATCGTGGCGGCCGGCATCGTGCCCGTGGTCCTGCTCAGTCATTCCATCACCCGCTCGCGTCATGAACGCACAGCTTGAACTTGCCGGTGTCGCAATCGAGTACGCGGGTCTGCGCGTGGTCGGCGATGTGGATTTCACGCTCACGCGCGGCGAGATCGGCTGCCTGCTCGGCCCCAGCGGCTGCGGCAAGACCAGCGTGCTGCGCGCGATTGCCGGCTTCGAACCGCTCGCCGCGGGCGTGCTGCGCATCGGCGGGCGCGAAGTCGCGACGCCGCGCGGCGGATTGCCGCCGGAAAAGCGCCGCGTCGGCATGGTCTTTCAGGACTTCGCGCTCTATCCGCACCTGAACGTTGAGCGCAACGTCGGCTTCGGTCTGCGCGGTCACTCGCGCCGGGACCGCGCCGCGCGCGTGCGCGAGCTGCTCGAACTGGTCGGACTGGAAGATCAGGCGCAGCGTTATCCGCACCAGCTCTCCGGCGGCCAGCAGCAGCGCGTCGCGCTGATCCGCGCCATGGCGCCGCGACCGGAGATCCTGCTGCTCGACGAGCCGTTTTCGAGCATGGATGCCGAACTGCGTTCGGCGCTGGCGCTGGAGGTCCGCAGGATCCTGAAGTCCGAGGGCGCGACGGCGATCCTGGTGACCCACGACCAGCTGGAGGCCTTCGCCATGGCCGACTGCATCGGCGTGCTCGGCGATGGCCGCATGCATCAGTGCGCGAGTCCGTACGACCTCTACCACCGCCCGGCGGACCGCTTCGTCGCGAGTTTCATCGGCCGCAGCGCGATTCTTGCGGGCACCGTGCTCGACGCGCGGCGCGTCGAAACCGCGCTTGGCGTGTTCGAGGGCGTGGTCACACGCGATATCGAGCCCGGTAGTCCGGTCGACCTTCTGGTGCGACCCGACGATGTCATCCACGACGATGCCAGCGAGCTGAAGCTCGAGGTCGTTTCAAAAACCTTCCGCGGTGCCGAGCACCTCTACACGCTGCGCGTGCCAGACGGCGGTGATATCTACTGTCTCGTACCCAGCCACCATAACCATGCCGTCGGCGAGCGCATAGGCGTGCAGCTCGACGCGCAGCACCTCGTCCCGTTTCGACGTTAGGAACCGCCCTGTGCCGCGGGAAACTCTGACAATTCAGAGTTTCCCTGGCTCTCATCCAGTGGCGTGCTACAGCACGCGACGGCAGTCGATGCCGGCCGCATCGAGCGCAGCGAGCATTTCGGTGATGTGGCCCTCGTCGCGCGTCTCGACCGTGACCATCACGGCGACGGCGGTGACGTCCGGGCCGGAAAACGCGCGGTCGTGAAACACGTCGAGGATCGCCGCGCCGGTACCGGCAATCACCCCGGCGAGCTTCGCCAGCCCGCCCGGGCGATCGCTGATGTGGGCGGTGAACCGGCACAACCGGCCGTCGGCCGCGAGGCCCTTGGCGATGATCCGGCTCAGCACCGTGGAGTCGATATTGCCGCCGCAGAACAACAGCGCGACGCGCCTGCCCTGCAGGTCGTCGATACCGGCATCGGTCAGCGCCGCCAGGGTCGTGGCCGCGGCACCCTCGACGACCGTTTTCTCGATCTCCAGGATGCGCAGGATCGCGCGCGCGATCTGCGCCTCGTCGACCTGGACCAGCCGCTCGATCCCGTCGCGCGCGGTCGCAAAGGCATTCGCCCCGACCTCCGCGACGGCCAGGCCGTCGGCCAGGGTCGGGCTCGCCGCCACGGCCACCGGCCGGCCCGCCGCCATGGCGGCATGAAAGCTCGCGACGTTGACCGGTTCCACGCCAATGACGCGCACCGGGCGTGTCTGCCCCTTCAGGGCCGCCACCACGCCGGCGACCAGCCCGCCGCCGCCGACCGGGACGATGATCGCGTCGAGGTCCGCGACCTGTTCGAGCACCTCCAGCGCGATGCTGCCCTGCCCGGCAATGATGTCCGGATCGTCGTAGCCGTTGACGTAGCGCAGCCCGCGCGCCTCGGCGAGCCGGTCGGCCTCGGCGCGCGCCTCGGCAAACGAATCGCCATGCAGCACGACATCGGCACCAAAGCGCCGGCAGGTGCTGACCTTCATCAGCGGCGCAAAGCGCGGCATGACGACCGTCACCGGAATGCCGAGCGCGCGACCGTGGTAGGCGAGCCCCAGCGCGTGGTTGCCGGCCGAGGCCGCGACCACACCGCGCTCGCGCGCGCCGGCGTCGAGCCGACTCAGGCTGTTGCGCGCGCCGCGCTCCTTGAAGCTGCCGGTGTGCTGGAGGTTGTCGAGCTTGCAGAACACCTGGGCGCCGGTCAGGTCGGACAGGGCCGGCGAGTACGGACAGGGCGTTTCCTGCACACCGCCGCGGATGCGCGCACGGGCGGCGGCGACCTCCTCGGACGTGACGATCACGGGTTCATTCACGATATTGGGCTTCCGGACTGGCGGCCGGCGCGGATCGGGTCGCGCGCGGCCGGTTGTGGTCGACTCGGGGCAGCCGTCAGAATCGCTGCCCAGATGATATTTTCACGCATTGGCGACGATCTGCCAGCCACCGGCGGGCAAACGCCGGAATCCGCCGCGCGCCGTGCGGGCGCCGGCTGGCGCGTCGCGATCACGATCGCACTGGCCGCGACGCTGGTCGTGGTCGTCGACCGGACGATCGGCTGGTCCCGGCTCGGTGCGATGCTCGCGCGCGCCGATGCGCTGACGCTCGCCTCCGGATTCGTCCTCGTGTATGCCTCGTACCTGCTGCGCGCGGCGCGGCTGCAGGATTTCCTGCGCGGCATCACGCCGGCCCGGCTCGCGCCGTGCCTGCGGCTGACGCTCGTACACAACGCGCTGAACACCTGGCTGCCGTTTCGCAGCGGCGAGCTGTCCTTTCCGTATCTGCTGAACCGCTGGTTCGGGCTGACGACGCGCGCGGGGGTCGCCAGCCTGGTGGTGTTTCGCGCACTGGACCTGCACGTGCTCATCGTCATCGCGCTCGGCACCTTCGCACTGCGCGATGTGTGGTTCTGGTGGCTGGTCGCCCTCGCCGTCGCCGTGCCGCCCGGCCTGGTCTGGTTGCACGCACAGCGCATCGCGGCAAGCGCGGCCGACATCCTGCGCAGCGAATCCGTCGCGCCGCTGTTCGAACGCACGCGCGTACTGCGGGCATGGGTCTGGTCCTTTGTGAACTGGTGCGTAAAACTTTGCGTGTTCGCCGTGTTGCTGCGCGGGTTCGAACCATTCGACTGGGCCACCGCGATGAGCGGCGCCATCGGCGGCGAACTCGCAAGCGTGCTGCCGGTGCAGGGCATCGCCGGTGCGGGCACCTATGAGGCCGGCGTGGTCGCGGGTCTGGGCGTGCACGGCGCGGCGCTCGAACCCGGCCTGGGTGCCGCGATCGGTCTGCATCTGTTCGTGCTGCTGTGCGCAACGGCGGCGCTGCTCACCCTCCCCCTGTTTCGCGGGCGACCCCGCTCAACCACATGAACCAGACCGATGCCAGCAATGCCGCCGTGACACCGTCCCTGTCGGTGATCGTGCCGCTGTACAACGAGCTGGAGAACGTCGCACCGCTCGTCGACGAGATCCACGCCGCACTGGCGAATCACGCGGGTGGCTGGGAACTGATCCTCGTCGATGACGGCAGTCGTGACGGTACCGACCGGCGTGTACTCGAACTTGCGGAGAAGTTCCCGCACACGCTGCGTTACCTGCTGCTGCAACGCAACTTTGGTCAGACCGCGGCGATGCAGGCCGGCATCGATGCCGCGCGCGGCGCGCTGCTGGTCACACTCGACGGCGACCTGCAGAACGATCCGGCCGACATCCCGCGACTCATCGCGCATCTCGAACGTCATGATCTGGACATGGTCGTGGGCTGGCGGCGCGAACGCAAGGACAACCTCTTCTCACGCACCCTGCCCTCGCGCATCGCGAACGCGCTGATCGGGCGCCTGTCCGGCGTGCGCCTGCACGACTACGGATGCAGCCTGAAGGTGTATCGCGCCAGCGTGATCAAGGGCGTGCAGCTCTATGGCGAAATGCACCGTTTCATCCCGGCCTGGGTCGCCACGCGCACCGCACCACATCGCATCGACGAGATGGCCGTCCATCACCGCGCACGTGTGCATGGCGAGTCCAAATACGGCATCGGCCGCACGTTTCGCGTAATCGTCGACCTGCTGTCGGTGTATTTCTTCATGAACTTCCTCACGCGGCCCGGTCATTTCTTCGGTCGCATCGGGCTGGGCTTCGGCGCGCTCGGCATCGGTGCGCTGGGCTGGCTGATGTTCGTGAAATATGTACTGGGCGAGGCGATCGGACATCGCCCGCTGCTGATCGTCGGCGTGCTGCTGTGCGTGGTCAGTGCGCAGTTCCTGTCGACCGGCGTACTCGCCGAGATGCTCTCTCGTGTGTACTTCGCCTCCGGGCGCGAGCGAGCGTATGTCGTGCGCCGGTCAAATCTTCCAGACCTGCGCGACTGATTCGACATGAGCAGCTCCGCCAGCGCGCTCTCGCGCATGGACTATGCACGCGTGCTGCTCGTGCTGGTCGTGGTCACCGGTCTGCATGCGATTGTCGCCCCGCTCGCGGGGCTGGATCTCGCATTCGACGAATCACAGTACTGGCTCTGGTCGAAACACCTCGACTGGAGCTACTACTCAAAAGGCCCGCTGGTCGCATGGTCGATTGCGGCGTCAACACATTTGTTCGGCGATGGCGAGTGGCAGGTGCGGCTGCCCGCCTGGCTTGCATTTGATGTATTTCTGATCCTGCTGTTTGCATTCGCCCGCGATATGGCCGGCAAATGGCGTGCCGCCTGGTGGGCGCTGTTGCTCGGCGCGACGACGCCGGTGTATTTCACGCTCGGCAGTGTCGCGACGACCGATGCGTTCCTGCTGCCCTGCTGGACGGCGGCGACCTGGGCGGTGTTCCGTGCCGTACGCGACGGATCACCCAGCGCATGGATTGCCGCCGGATTCGCGGCCGGACTTGGCACGCTCACCAAGATGAGCATCGTGCTGCTGCCGGGTTTCGTGTTCATCGCACTGCTGTTGCACCGCGATACGCGCACGCGACTCGCAACGCCGTGGCCATGGCTGGCGATGGTCGTGATGTTGGTCGTCGCCGCGCCAGTGCTCGGCTGGAACGCGGCGAACGACTGGGTCATGTTCCGTCACGAGCGCGGACACATCGGTGATTTCAAACCGAGTCTCGAACGACCGCTCACACTGGTTTCGACGCAATGGCTGATCCTTTCGCCGCTGATCGCAACGGTGGCGTTCGTTCAGCTGCGCAGCCGCCCGCTCGACCCGGCGCTTCGCGTGCTGTGGCTGACCTCGCTGATGGCCGGCGTGTTCTTTGTCGCGAAATCCGTGCTGGACAAGGTCTATCCGAACTGGCCCGCGCCGGTCTACGTGAGTTTTCTCGTGCTGTTCGCCGCGCGTATTCCAGCGCTTTCATCGCGCCTGCGCGGCTGGCTCATCGCCGGCATGGCCGGTTCGGTCGTGATGATCATCGTCGCGATGTTTCCGCACTGGCTCGGCGTGCGCATCACGCCGTTCAAGGACCTCGTCGGCTGGAGACATCAGGCGAGCGAGATTGCCGCGCAGTCCGGACCGACGGATTTTCTGATTGCGACCGACTACCACATTGCCAGCAGCTTCGCGTTCTACTGGCCGGAGCGGATTCCGGTGTACGTCGGCGGCGGCACGGACTGGCGCCGCTCACAGTTCAATCTCTGGTCCGGCCTGGAACGCGAGGCGGGCGATTCGGGCGTGATCGTCAGCAAACTCGATCAGCTACCGGCCACGGCGACTGCGGCCTTTTCGCAGTGCATGCCGCTTGTGCCGGTGGAGGCCGTGAGCCTGCAGGGCATCCGTGTACGCACGCTGTACAGCTGGAAATGCAGTGGCCATCGTCGCATCGCGTGGCCGGCTCCGCAGCGCTATTGAGGGAGGCTCGGATTCATTCGTCCCGGACGGCCAGAGCGGCGAGACTGGCGGCTCATTGCGGTGCCGCGGGAAACTCTGAACGGTTCCGGGGTTTCCTGGGGTTCAGCCAAGTGGCCGTCGCTTGGCATACCTCGCTCCGAAAACGAAAGAGCCCCGCAAGCGGGGCTCTGGCAATTCAGCACTCGTCGAGTTATCGCGACTCGAGTTTGCGGCGACGTGCCATTGCGACCATGCCGAAGCCGATCAGCAGCACGGAAGCCGGTGCCGGTGCGGTGCGCAGCAAGTCGATTCGAAGATCCCAACTCTGCTGTGCGACGGCGCTGGCGTCGATGAACATCGAAATCGCTCCAACGTTCGTAAACACGCTATTAAATGTTGCCCCACCGGCGAAGGAGAAATCAGCGAGCAGCCGGGTGAATGACTGATAGGAATCCGGCGCCACGATCGGGATGTTGAAAACCGTGGACGCGAATTTCGTCCCGCCACCACCATTCTCATAGAAAGTGATCGTGATCGGGCCGGCGTGGTCGGAATCGGCGACGATGATCTCGAAGTACGAGTTTGCCACCCCACCGGTGAAATCCTTCCCACCGAGACCGTTGTAATTGATCGCCGACGATGCGTCGGGACCGTCCCAGTCGATCCGAACCGTGCCACGCGCGGTGTCGATACCCTGCGACAACAGGTCGAAGCCGGTCGGGTTGGTGCGGACCCGCACCAACTCGCCAAGCGCGCCAAAGGTTTTGGTGACCGAGATGTCTCGCTCTACGCCGATGGCCGTAAGCGTCGCGGCGCTGTTGAATCCCGACTGGGTTGGTGGTGCCGCCGCGCTGACCGAAACGGTCTGTTGGGTAACGAAATCGTCGATCAGAATCGCACGGGCCGGACCGGCCACCATGACGAGACAAGCGCCCAGAGATAGCGCCGCGGCGATGCGAGCGTGACGAGGGCCGAAGGAATACACCGGGTGGCGCATGCGGGCAAATCCGAAACAGCGACGAATCCCGCCGCAGGATGCCTTGGATACGAGCATATTGCGCGCCAATAGAACCGGCCCCACAAAAATTATTTTACGTCTATATTTTCAATGTCTTACATTCATTTGTAATCTATTTTTTAAACTAAAGGTTAACTGTTTTAGAGTTAGTGTAAAATTTTCCGGAATTCAGCCGATTTTCGCACTCAAAACATAGGGCAACTTTTACACTCGCGGCCTCACCCCGGGCCCATGGTGCGCGAAAACCCGTGGCCCGCGCCCCTAGTCAGCCAATTCCAGGCGTTCGTAGACGGCCGCGAGCGCGGCCTTCGAACAGGCTGCGTCCTTGTCGCCACCCGGCGCGCCGGACACCCCCACGGCGCCGACCAGCCGCCCGGCGGCGTGGATCGGCATGCCGCCGTCTAGCACCGCAATGCCGCGCATGTGGTTCAGCTCCGGGCGGATATCGGCGCGCGCCTCGCGAAACTCGCCGGTGTCCGAGTTGGAAAGCACTGCCAGCCCGGCCTTGCGCTCGGCCATCTCGAGCGTATAGCGCGAGGCAAGCGAGTCACGCAGTGCCACCTGTACGTTGCCGGCGCGGTCGAGCACAACGGCGGAGACCGTGTAGCCGTCCTTGCGGCAGGCCTCGACCGCCTGCATCGCGATGTCGTGCGCCAGTTCGAGACTGATCTGTTTGACCGGAAGCAGATCCGGCGTCTGTGCCGACACCGTCAACGGAATCAGGGCGAGCAATGCGAAACGACGCATGAATGAATCTCCGGAAAAGACCACGGATGCAGACGAACTGATGGTAACAAGCCGTCGTTCTGCGCCACCACTGCCGGGACGACAGCACGTCACCACAGCGAGGGATCGTCAAGCGGTGCAACGCAGGACAGCCGAACCGGCTGTCGAACCAACACACGTCCGTCAGGAACGGCCGCCTGCCAGCCGAACGGAAATTTCAGTTCATGTGGCGGCAGATAGTTTTCCGCCGCCTGCGCCTGGAACCCGAATCGCCCGTAGTATCCGGGGTCACCATAGACCAGCACGACATCGATGCCGCTCTGTGCAAGCCGGGCCATTCCATCCCGAACCAGCCGCGAACCGATGCCGCGCCCGTGAAACTCCGGCACCACGGCCAGCGGCGCGAGGATGTACCCCAGACACGAATCGCCCGGGTTGGCGAATACGGGGCTGAACGCGACATGGCCCACGATTTCGCCATCCGCCAGCGCAATCAGCGAAATCGTTTCGGGGTTGGAATCCTCGCCGAGCAGGCTTTTAGCCAGCGCCGCGACCACCTCGCCCTCGCCATCCGGAAATGCGCGCAGATGCACGGCTCGGACGGCGTCACGGTCATGGCGGTGCGCCATGCGGATCTCCCGGATCATATGGACGGCCCTCTCGTCAATCGGCCTGGTCGGTCCGAACGGATGCTCCGGACAGCCGCCCTTCGACTACGTCGAATTCCCGTATCTGACCATCGCCCGACTCAATGCCGACGCATAGTCGCCGGAATAAAACACGCGAATCAGGTCACCTTTCAGACCGTATGTCTCTGACACCACATTGCCTGGAATCACGAGGCTCGACTTGAATCTGGTGTAAATGTCCCGATACCACTTCGAATTGCTCATGTTGCTGTCTCTGATGCAAAGCGTCCTGCCGGTGATTTCAGACAGCAACTTCGTCAGGTTGCTGAACAGCAGATCAAACCTGAACAGATAAATCCTCATTTGCGGAGTCTCGAACACGCCGGATTGCCGGGATTCGTCGAATGCTAGATCGCTTGTGTCGACCGCGCATTCACGACAGAGCTCATGCAGTGATTCGGAAAATCCGATGATCGATCGAGACCTCAATTCCGACACAAACAGTTCCTGCAACTGCTCGATGGTGTGCTTGTAGATGATGGTTTCGAACCGACTCTTGACCTCGTTCAACCTCAAGGGTCTCGAACCATGACCCTGAAAGAATGATGAAACATGCCGCTCCACAGGCTCCCTGAAGACCGTGATCACATTCAGCTTCCTGTTGTTTCTTTCGAGATAGCGATCGAGATAGCGTCTGAACTCCCCGCTACTGAGGCCCATGTTGCCCAGGACATGACAGTGCCTGCATCTGAACCCGCTGCTGTTCAGCGTCTCGACCAGCGTCTGGGTGCCGGTCTTGTGAGAGCTATAGACCAGATAATCCAGATTCAACAGGTTTTCCGGGAATTCCATGACCTCACCCAATCCGATCGTCAGCAGAGACCCTGATGCCCTTTCCCCGGATTTCCTCCCAGATTCAGAATTCCCACTGCGGCTCTCAGAACCGCGGTTCGCTGGCTCGCTTGTGGGCGTCGAACCCGCCCTTGGCCTTCCACGAGTCGTAGCCGCCCGTCAGCACGAGGATGTCCTCGCGTCCCGTTGCCACCTTCAGTGCAAACGCGGCCTGTGCGGACAGGCTGCCGGTGTTGCAGTAGACGATGACAGCCCTGTCTTCCGGCAGTTCACCAATGGATTCGAGCACCTTGCGCCATTCGATGTTCACGGCACCGTCGATGTGGCTGGCGGCATAGTCCTCCGGGCGCCGTGCATCGACGACAAAGAATCCGGCCCAGTCGGCGGCGGGAATCTGCTCGGGAAGAATATTGCCCCCCGAGTAGGCGCTGAACGCCATGATCTCCTGCATGGCGTCAATGGCCTGGGGATCAGCGGCCTGCAATGCAGGCGCAGACAACAACAGGCCCGCGAGCATGCAGGCGCCAAGTTTCTGAATCATGGGTCCTCCCCCAGAGTCTGGTTTACCTTAGGCTCGCTGCTGGCTGCTGGCTGCTGGCTGCTGGCCGCTGGCTGCTGGCTGCTGGCTGCTGGCTGCTCTCGATCTCAGACCACCAGCACGCTGGAACCAACGGTCTCGCGCGCCTCCAGCGCCCGGTGGGCGTCGGAGGCCTGCGCCAGAGGATAACGCTGGTTCACCGGAATGGAAACGATGCCACGATCGACCATGCCGAACAGCGCGGCCGCGCTGGCCTGCAACTCATCCGGCGCCGCGGTATAGGTCATCAGGGTCGGGCGGGTCAGGTACAGCGAGCCGCGCGAGGTGAGGTCGGCCAGTTCCAGCGGCGGCACCTTGCCCGAGGAACTACCGAAACTCACCATCATCCCGCGCACGCGCAGGCTGTCGAGCGAGGTGATCCAGGTATCCTTGCCGACACCGTCGTAGACCACGTCGACACCCTTGCCACCGGTCAATTCGCGTACGCGCTCCACCACGTTCTCTTCGCGATAGAGAATGGTGTGCGTACAACCATGCGCCCGCGCGAGGTCGGCCTTCTGCGCGCTGCCGACCGTGCCGATCACCGTCGCGCCGATCTGTCGCGCCCACTGACAGAAGATCAGACCCACGCCGCCGGCCGCGGCATGGAACAGTACGGTCTGCCCGGCCTGCAACGGATACGTTCGGCGCAGCAGATATTCCACCGTCATGCCCTGGAGCATCATGGCCGCGCCCGTTTCGAACGATATGCAATCGGGCAGTCTCACGAGCCGGTCCGCGGCCAGATTGCGCGCCTCGGCATAGGCACCGAGCGGCGGTGTGGCGTAGGCCACACGATCGCCCACGGCGAGCGTGCCGACACCATCCCCGAGGGCCTCGACGACCCCGGCGGCCTCCATCCCGATCGTGCAGGGCAGAGACGGCGTCGGGTACTGCCCCGTGCGGTGATAGACGTCGATGTAGTTCAGGCCCACCGCATGGTGACGCACCCGCACGCTGCCCGGGCCAGGCTCGACGAGTTCGACCTCTTCCCAGCGCAGTACCTCTGGTCCGCCGTGGGCGTGCATGCGAATGGCCTTGATCTGCATGTTCTGCGTTCCTGTACGTTACGGCATGCGCGCATGGACAGTCGCCATGAACTCAACGGCCGGACCTTTTTCAGCGGGCACGATGATCTCGGCCTGAATGCGACCGCGACCCGTGCGGGCGACCGTATCCACGAATGAGTCGAGCGTCTGGGCATCGAGTTCACAGCGCGCGACGATGTCACCGATCACCGGTCTGCGATAGCGGATCGCACCTTCCTGCATGACGACGCTGGCGCCTTCCGGCAATCGCGCCGTGACCAGCCCCCAGGCCGCTAGCGTGCAGACGGCATACAGCGAACCCGCAAATGCCGTGCCATGTACGTTGATGTTCTGGTTGCCGCCGCCACAGACCGTGATCGAAGTGTCGTCCAGTTCCATGACGCGAAAGTTCATCGCCGTCGCCAGCGGAATGCCCTCCAGGATGCGTTGTTCGAGCACCGCGCGCGGCATGAGGCCGGGCCCGGCCTGCTCACCGGAATGTTCGCTCATGACGGGAAAAGATTCCTGTAGGTTTCGCGAAGCCGGGCCTTCTGTACCTTGCCCATGGTGTTGCGCGGCAGTTCGTCGACGAGAAACACACGCTTGGGCTGCTTGAAACGCGCGAGCCGGCCCTGCAACGGGGCGAGAATATCGGCTTCGGAAAGCGACCGGCTGCCATCGGCCACGACCACCGCCACCACGCCCTCACCGAAATCCGGATGCGGCACACCGACCACGGCAGACTCGCGCACGCCGGGGACCGCGTCGATCTCGCCCTCGATTTCTTTCGGATAGATGTTGTAACCGCCGGAGATGATCAGGTCCTTCGCGCGGCCGACGATACTGACCCGCCCGGACTCATCCATGGTCGCGAGATCGCCGGAGATGAACCAGCCGTCCGCGCGAAACTCCGCGGCGGTCTTCTCCGGCATGCGCCAGTAGCCCTTGAATACATTCGGACCGGTGAGTTCCAGCACACCGGTCTCCCCGCGCGGCACTTCACGTCCCTGTTCGTCGGCAATGCGCACGCTCACGCCCGGCAACGCGAAACCAACCGTGCCGGCCAGCCGCTCGCCGGCGTACGGGTTCGAGGTGATCATGCCCGCCTCGGTCATGCCGTAACGTTCGAGGATGCGATGGCCGGTGCGTGCCTCGAACTCACGGTGGGTCTCGGCAAGCAGCGGCGCGGAACCCGCGATGAAAAGGCGCATGCCTGCACACACATCGGCGGTGAACGCCGACGTTGCGAGCAATCGTGTGTAGAACGTCGGCACGCCCATCATCACCGTGCTGCGTGGCAACCGCGCGATGACTTCGGCCGGATCGAACCGCGGCAGAAAATGTACCGGCGAGGCACCCAGCAGCGCGCAGTGCAGGGCGACGAACAGCCCGTGCACGTGGAAGATCGGCAATGCGTGCAGCAGCACATCGTCATCGCGCCATTGCCAGTACTCGTACAGCGCCTCGGCGTTCGACTGCAGATTTGCGTGACTGAGCATCGCGCCCTTGGATCGACCGGTCGTGCCCGACGTATAGAGAATCGCGGCCAGATCATCGCCAGCGCGCGGCACCACGGCAGGTTGCGGATCGAGCGCATCCAGCGCGTTCAGCAGGCTGCCGTCACCGGCCATGCCGAGCGTGCGCAGATGCGGCACGCCGACGCGTTTCGCCACGGCTGCGAGTCCGGGTTCGGTCTCTGGCTGGCATACGAACAGCCGTGGTTCGGCGTCGGCCATGAAATATTCGATCTCCGCCGCGGTATACGCCGTGTTCAGCGGAATGTAGATCGCCCCGGCGCGCAGACAGGCGAGATACAACACCACGGCCTCGGCGGACTTTCCGGCCTGCACCATCACCCGGTCACCGGGCAGCACACCGAGATCGCATAGACGGCTTTGCATGCGGCCGGTCACCGCATCGAGTTCGGCATAGCGCAGCGCGCTGCGACCGGGCGACATCAGAAAGTCGCGGTCGCCGCCATGCGCGAAGCGCTCGCGCGCAAAACGCAGGTAAAGGTTTTCGTCGTTCATGGTTTGAGCACGAAGTCGTAGGCCATGCGCATGGCCAGAATGAACAGGAACACCGCAAACGAGCGCTTCAGCACCTTGTCCGGCAAGCGATGCGCCAGTCGCGCACCGAGCGGCGCGAACAGAATGCTCGCGGTCACCACGCCGGCAAACGCCGGCAGGTTGATGTAGCCGAGACTGTGCGGCGGCAGGTTTGGTTCGTCTAGTCCGGTCAGCACGAAGCCGATGCTCGAGGCCAGCGCCAGCGGAAAGCCGATGGATGCGGCGGTCGCGATCGCCTGTTTGACCGGCACGCCATGCCAGCTCAGGTATGGCACATGCAGGGCGCCGCCGCCGATACCCATCAACGCGGAGATCGAACCGACGACGGCGGACACGCCACGCAGGCGCATCGGCCCGGGCAGTTCGCCGTGCGCGCGGACCGGTCCCCAGGCCATCTGCAGCGCAACGCCGACGAGAAAAACGATGAACGCAATGGTCAGCCAGTAGGCGGGAACAAGGTCGGCGAGCCAGGCACCGAACAGCGAACCGACGACCACGCCCGGCGTCATGACCCTGACCAGGTTCCAGCGCACGGCGCCGCGGCGGTGGTGCGCCCACACCGATGAAATGGCCGTGACGACGATGGTCGCCAGCGAAGTACCGACGGCGACCTTGATGAGGATCGCCGGATCGACGCCCTCGGCCGCAAACACCAGCGACAGCACGGGCACGATGATGACCCCGCCACCGATGCCGAGCAGGCCTGCCGCGGTGCCAGCCGCCGCGCCCGCTGCCAACAGCGTCAGCAGTTGCATGTCGGTTGCCAGGGGCCCATGTCAGTGCACCTCCGAGGCTTCACGTGTCAGGACACTTGCGAGCTGTCGATTCAGGCGATCCAGTTCCTTTGACAGCGCGATCTTTCCTTCGCCGACGTAGGCCTCGTGATTCTCGACCACAGTGGCGCCGTCGTAACGGTAATTGACCATGCAGCCCCAGGACTCGCGCCGGCCGCGTTCAGAGGGGTTCGCGACGGTATTGATGCGTTCCAGTCGCGCGCCGTTGGAGAGGTGAAAATTCGCCACCGGGTCCACGGCATGAGCGCGGCGCTTCATGCGCAGGAGGTAGAACAGCGCAAGCTCGCGCAGCACCGCGCCGACGAATCCGGTCAATTCCCTTGGCAGGTCTCGCTCCAGCAACCGGTCCAGCGCCGCGAGCGGCTGGTCACAGGCGCTGGCTTCCCGGAGCGCCGCCTGGTGCCGGGCCAGCAGCAGGCGCAATTCATCCGCGGTGGCAGAGTCCTGTCCAAGCAACTCGCCGAGCGCGCTGCGCATGCGGGGGACCGGTGACAGGGTCACGAATGTATCGATGTCCGGAAACTCGGCGCCGAGTTCCGTGACGACCTGCTTGATCAGGAAGTTGCCGAAGCTCACGCCGCGCAGGCCCGTCAGCGCGTTGTTGATGGAATAGAACACGGCGGTGTCGGCAATCGCGGGATCGGCAATCGGCGCCTGCGGATCGATCAGCGGCGCGATCGAAGCACTGACGCCCCTGGTCAGCGCAACCTCGACGAAGATCAGCGGTGTCTGCGCGAGCGCGGGGTGAAAAAATGCGAAACACCTGCGGTCCGCAGCGAGCCGGCGACGCAGGTCGTCCCAGCCGCGCATCGGGTGCACGGCCTCGTAGCGAATGAGCTGCTCCAGTATCTCCGCAGGCGAATTCCAGTCGATGCGCTCTAGACGCAGAAAGCCACGGTTGAACCACGATCCCAGCAGATGCTGAAGATCGGCATCGACGTTGCGGAACTCCGGATGTTCGCGCAGTTCACCCAGCAGGAAGGATCGCATGTCGACGAGAACCTTGGTGCCGCCCGGCGCCATGTTCAGGCGCCGGAACAGTTCCTGGCGCGGTGGCTCGGTCGCTTCGAGCAGCTCGCGCAGGCGCTCGGGATCGCGCGCACGGTACGCACCCGCCGCGCGGACGATGGCGTCCGGATCCGGATCGAACTCGACCGCGAGCAGATTGACGAACTCACGCCGCCCGACCTCGTCCATGCCCGTCCAGCGCTGAAGGATTTCGCGCGCCAGCGCGATATTCGATGCCTCGCCCACACCGTCGACCAGTCGGTGGCACAGCTCGGCATTCGACGGCGCATCGCGTTCGTCAGGATCGCGCAGGCCAATCAGATCGCGGCCATGATCGGCCACGGTGTCGAGCAGGCGCTCGAACCAGCCACGCGCACTCACTGCATCGTCTCCAGACGCGCGGCAAGTTCCGTGAACCCAGCCACGACGAGATCGAATTCACCTTCGTTCGCGCAATCGGCCTGGGTTTTACCGCCGTATTCCATGGGTCGCGCAACGAATACCGTACGCAGACCGGATCGCGCCGCGGCGTCGAGATCCGAACGATGGCAGGCCACCATCATGACCTGCCCGGGCTCAAGCCCCATGAGCCGGCACGCGCCGAGATAGGTTCGCGGATCGGGCTTGAAACAGCCGAACAGGTCGGAGCAGAACAGCGCATCCCAGGCAAGCCCACCGTGCCGCGCGAGGTCGATGAGCAGATCCAGGTTGCCGTTCGACAGGGTCGCAACCCATCGGTGTGCGCGGACTCGCGCAAGCCCTTCACCGACGTCCGGCCACGGGTCCAGTGCGTGCCACGCGCGGGCAAGCCGCTCACGATCACCTGCGGAGAGCGCATCCAGACGGTTCTCCGCGATGAGTGCATCAAGCGCATCGCGGTGAATCGAGTCGATGCGGCGCCACGGTGCGCGGCCGGCGCGCACCTCGGCCATGCCGTCGAAATACGCCCTGCGCCAGGCCAGCGTGAAGCTCGCCGCATCCGCGACAAGGCCATCTGCGGCGAACGCAGCAGCAACCGCGCGTGACACGCCGCCGTACCAGTCCACACAGGTGCCGAACACATCGAAGAGCAATGCCCGTGGCGACATGGACTTGGGCGCATCGCGCAACTAACGCACCGGACCCATCAGCACGTCCGGCAGCCACAGCGCAATCTTCGGGAACAGGATCAGCAACACGATGCCCAGCACCATGCACAGCATGAACGGTAATGCGCCGATGAGAATCGTCTTCAGGCTGACATCCGGCACGATGCCGTTGATCACATAGAGGTTCAGGCCGACCGGCGGGGTGATCAGCCCGATCTCCATGTTCAGCGTCAGGATCACGCCGAACCAGATCGGATCAAACCCGGCCGCGATCACGATCGGCACCAGGGTTGGTGCCGTCATGAGAATGACGGCGACCGGCGGTAGAAAGAACCCGGCCACCAGCAAAAACAGGTTCACATACAGCATCAGAAGCCAAGGGTCCAGATCCTGCCCAGCGATGTATTCCGCGATGCCCTGTGTGATGTACAGGCTCGACATCATGTAGCTGAACAGGCCCGCCATGCCGATGATCATCATCAGCATCACAGACTCGCGCGTCGCCGAACTGACGATCTCCCACAGCTTTCTCGGCTGCCACACGCGGTAGATGATGATGACCAACAACAGGCACACCATGGCGCCGACGCCCGAGGCCTCCGACGGCGTCGCGACCCCCCCGTACAGCGCCCACAGCACGAGCACGATGATGGTCAGAAACGGCAGCACCTTGGGCAGGATGACCAGCTTGTCACGCAGCGAAAAATGCTTGTCCGCCTCGGTGAACCGGTAGCCCTTGCTGTAGGCGTAGAACAGTGACCAGGCCATGAACAGGGCGATCAACATCAGGCCCGGCACGAGGCCGGCCGCGAACAGGCGGCCGATCGAGGTTTCGGTGGAAATGCCATAGACGATCATCGTGATCGACGGCGGAATGAGGATGCCCAGCGTGCCGCCGGCGGCGATCGAACCGGTCGCAAGGCTCGCCGGATAGCCACGCTTGCGCATCTCCGGGATGCCCATCTTGCCGATCGCGGCACAGGTCGCCGGCGACGAGCCGGTCAGCGCGGCGAAGATACCGCAGGCGCCGATGTTCGAGATCAGCAGACCACCGGGCACCTTGTACAGCCAGCGGTCGATCGCCTCATAGAGATCAGCTCCCGCGCGTGACGCCGCGATCGCCGCACCCATGACCAGAAACATCGGGATCGACAGCAATGCAAACTCATTGAGCGATCCGAACAGGGTCTCGGCGAGCACCGAGAAACTCCCGGGCCCGCTCTCGATCAGCAGAAACACAACCGCCGTCGCACCCAGCGCGAAGGCGACCGGCATGCCGATCAACAGCATCACGATCAGGGTCAGCGCGGCGATCCCGCCCATGCTCAACGGGTCCATCAGGACACCTCCGGGGGCGTGGCGGGTTCAAGTCCAAACGGGTGATCGCGCCCGTTCAGCAGGCAGATCACGTCCGCAATGTATTGCAGGCTGATGGCGAAAAATCCAATTGGCATCGCCGCATAGGCCTTCCACAGCTTGGGCGCCCAGATACTCTCCGATGTCCAGCCGCCATCCCACGCCTCTTTCCAGAACTCGAACCCGTACCACGTCAGCATGATGCACAACGCGGCGGAGACGACGTAGGCAAGCAAGGCCATCAGGAATCGTCCGCGCGCGCCAAGCATCATCGGCACCAGCTCGACAAACACATGGCCCCGTTTCAGCAGCACCCACGGCGCGCCAATAAAGGTTGACGCCAGCAATGCGTAGGTCACGAATTCGGTCTGCCACTGCGTTGGCTCGTTCAGCACGAAGCGTACGAACACCATCTGGCAGACGACGACCACGGAAACGATCAGGAGCAGCGCGGCGATATAACCGAGCAGACGCGACAGCCCCTCAACCGCTTTCAGGTAAACATCGATGCAGAAGTTCATTGTCGGGTATCCAGCGGTTCGATTGAACAGCCGGGATGCCGCTCGCGTGGCAGAGCGGCATCCCTCGCAGACGGCTATTCCACCGACAGCGCCATGTCGAGCAGTTCGCGACCGCCTTTCACGTTGTCGGCAAACGCCTTGTAGCTCGAGGTATCAGCGATCTTGCGCCACTTGGCAGCCTGCTCGTCGGTCATCTCGACCACCTTCACGCCCGCCTTCTTGAAGGTCTCCACCAATTGCGTATCGGCATGCTTGGCCTGTTCCAGGGCGTATTGCTCGGCCTTGCCGGCAGCCTTCATCAGCTCGAGCTGCTGCGCGGGGGAGAGCTTTGCGAAGCTGCTCTTCGCCATCAGGATCGGCTCGTACATGACCCACAGTGCGCTTGAGCCGGGTGCGGTCAGGCACGAGACCTGCTCGTACAGCCGGTAGGAAACGAGCGATTCGGACGAAGTATTGGCGCCATCGAGCACCCCGGTCTGCAGGCCGGTGTAGATTTCCGACGACGGCATCGACGAGATGGTCGCGCCGGCTGCGGCGAGCATCTGGTCAAAGGCCTTGCCGGCGGCGCGGAACTTCTGCCCCTTGACGTCGTCCGGTTCGAGAATGCAGTTCTTCTTCGACACGAAACCACCGGCGAGCCAGGTGTCGGCCAGCACCATGACGCCCTGCTCTTCCATGATCGCCTTGATCTTGCGCATGAACGCCGAGCTGTTCAGGCGCGCTGCGTGGTCGTGGTTCTTGACCAGACCAGGCATCAGCGTCAGGTTGAACTCGGGGTGTCGGCCGCCGGCATAGTCCAGCGGAAAGGCGGTGATGTCGAGCTGACCCTTGGTCATCGCGCCCCATTGCTCCTTCGGTTTGAACAGACTGGCGCCGGGGTACACCTTGATGTCAACGCCGGTGCTGTTGGCCGACATGTGCCGCGCGATGATCTGGACCATCTCGTCGCGGATATCGCCGGTACCGCCCGGCCATTGATGCGAGGCACGCAGTTCAAGGGCGTTCGCCGAACCGGAACTACCCAGCACCACGACCGTGGCCGCCGCAACGGCCAGTTTCTTCAGCTTGATCATGATTCACTCCTCGGGGTTGTGCGCGACGATTGGCATCGTCACGATTATTGGTGGTCGACAATCAATTCGTCACGGAACGTCTCCGCTGCCTCAGGCCCGCGCCACCGTGCGCGGACTGTCATCCGGTGCGGCCCGCAGGGCGCGTTCCTGACGACACAGATGCTCATGCATGGCACGGTAGGCGGCATCGGCATCGCCGATCCGCAGCGCGCGCATCAGTTCGCGATGTTCGGCAAGCGAGGCGTTCAGCCGACCGGGCATGGTCAGCTGCCGATGCCGTGCCAACACCAGCACGTTGCGCAGTTCGCCGGTGATGCGATGCAGCCAGCGGTTCGCGGCGAGATCCTGAATCGCCCGATGGAACTCGCGATTGGCCTCGTAGTAACGATCGACATCCTGGGCCTCGGCGAACTCCTCCAGGCGGGCATGGATGCGCTCGAGGCGCTTCAGCTCCGCGGGTCGCAGCTTTTGCGTGGCGAATCGGGCACACAGGGCCTCGAGACTCGCCATGACCGGAAACAGCTCCAGCAGGGCCTCGTCGTCGAGCGCATTCACGCGGCAGCCGCGGCGCGGCACGAGTTCCACGAGGTTCTCCGCATGCAGCACCTTCAGCGCCTCGCGCAACGGCGTGCGGCTGATACCGAGCTGCGCGCACAGGACCGGCTCGTCGATCCAGTCGCCCGGCTTGAGTTCCGCGCGATAGATGAGCTCGCGCACGCGGTCGGCGACATCGAGATACAACGGGCGCTGGGCAAGGGGTTCGATCATCGGTTCCGGTGCAGTCGCGGGGCCGGGCTCAACCGCGCTCTGGAGGTATATTCATAATCCATAATTACAGAAATTGCCAGTTCCGCCCCCCCCCGGACGAACGTCGACTCCCTGATTCGGCCTCAGGCCAACACGGCCACAACCGCCCCGGTGCAGAGGCTCGCCAGCGTGCCGGCCGCGACCGAGCGCATGCCCAGCGCAACGATCTCCGCGCGGCGTTCGGGCACCATTGCGCCCAGCCCGCCGAGCATGATGCCGAGGCTGCCGAGGTTCGCGAATCCGCTCAGCGCATAGGTCAGGATCAGCCGGCTGCGCCCGGATAGACCCGCCCCGCCCTCCCCCGCCAGCTGCAGGTAGGCCAGCAATTCATTCAACACCGTCTTGATACCCAGCAGGCTGCCGGCGGCCTGGGCCTCGGCCCAGGGAATGCCGATCATCCACGCCAGCGGCGCCATGAGCCAGCCGAGCATTCGCTCCAGGCTCAACCGGGCGCCACCGACCTCCGGCAGCCAGCCGAGCAGCTGGTTGGCCAGTGTCACCAGCGCAACCAGCACCAACAGCATGGCCACGACATGCGCAAGCAGACGCAGGCCGTCGACCGTGCCGCGCGCGATCGCGTCCATGGCGCTGCGCGGTGAGTCGTCGCCCGGTGCGTCGTCGGCAACGGTGACAGGGTGTTCACCCGCGGCCAGCGACGGCGGTTGCATAATCCGCGCGATCAGGATCGCCGCGGGCGCGGAAATCAGCGAAGCAGTCAGCAGGTGTCCGAGCGCGCCCGGCAAAACGGGATTCAGCACGCTCGCATACAGCGCCATCACGGTACCCGCGATGGTCGCCATGCCGGCAACCATGAGCGCGAACAGATCGGCGCGGCTCATCGTGCGCAGATGCGGACGCACCAGCAGCGGCGCTTCGACCATTCCGACGAAGACATTCGCGGCGGTGCCGAGCCCGAGCGGGCCGTCTACACGCATCAACCGCCGCAGCATCCATGCAAATCCACGCACGATCACCGGCAACACCCGCCAGTGAAACAGCAGCGCCGAGAGCGCACTCATGACCAGGATCAGCGGCATTGCCTGGATCGCGAGGATGAAGGTCGAACCGACGTTCGACAGCTCGAACGGCTGCGTACCGCCGCCGAGATAACCAAACACGAATCGCACGCCGGCCTGTGTCGCATCCACGACGTCTTGGACGAGCCTGTTGATCGAACCGAGGGCCGACTGAAAGGCCGGCACCTTCAACAGCAGGAGTGCCAGCACGAACTGCATGCCAATGCCTGCGGCAAGCAGGCGCCAGCCCGGCGCCTCACGACGCGGCCCGAGCAGCCACGCAAGCAGCACGAGCCCGGCCAGACCCATCAGGGGTTGTGTGATTTGCACGAGTCGCTCGCCAATCCGGAATGACTGGCCGGGGATTATGCCCGCGCGGATCGCGTGACGGCGTCAGGCCGAACGCTTTCCGCCGAGGCGCTCGATGATGCGGTCGGCGACGCGGAAGGCGTTCGCGTAGATCGTCCAGGTGTAGGGCACGCTGCCGCCCGTGGGCATGAACGAACCGTCCGTGACATAGACGTTGTCCGCGTCGTGGATGCGGCAGTCGGGGTCGAGCACGCTGGTCGCGGGATCGGTCCCGAACCGGCAGCCGCCGGCAACGAGGTTCGCCGGTGGCGCACCGGAAACGCTGGAGTTCACGCCACTCGCGCCGAGTTCCGTAAGCAATCGTTCACCGCGTTCGGATAGGAACTGTCCGACGCGAAGGTCGTGGCGGTGGTAACCCACGCGCACCCGCGCGACCGGCGAGCCCCACCTGTCGCGCACCTGCGGGTCGAGCGAGACAAAGCAGTTGTCCGTCGGCAGCCAGTCGCAGAAGACTTCAAATCGCAGCGTGCGCTCGCCGCGAAAACCTTCTTCCAAGCGCCGTTTCAGGGGTCGGCCCCAGACCAGTCCGTCCTCGCCCCATTTCAACCGATTCGCGCGTGCGACCGGGTTCGGATGGCTGAACAGGAATTCGATCGTGCCGCCTTTCGCGCGACCGAAATCCGGGTCGTCGATCACATACCAGTCGCTGAGCGCCCGATTGACGAAACTGCCGAATTCGCGCAGCTCTTTTGCGCGATCTTCAGAGAGATCGGCGTAGTAGAACGTTCCGCTGCCCGAGCCACCGGCGGAGAACAGCAGGTTGCGCCCCACTTGGCCCGTGTTGTTGCCAAGCCCGTCGGCGTGACGCGGCCCCGGCGAGGACAGCAACAGTCGGGCGGTTTCGATCGCCTGGCAGGCGACGACATAGAGCTTCGCGCCGATGCGCTTGGCCTGTCCGGCACGGTCGTAGTAGTCCACACCCGTGACGCGCCCCTGATCGTCGGAAATCAGCCGATAGGCCTTCGCTTCGGGGATCAGCTTGCAGCGCCCGGTGCGCACCGCGGGTTCGATCAGGGCGACGCGTGAACTCCCCTTCGCCCCGGTCGCGCAGCCGTAGCTGCCGCAGTAACCTGAGTACGAACAACCGCCGCGTTCGTTCGCCGGGCGTGACAGCACCGCCCGCGGCACGGTCATCGGTTGCCAGCCGAGATTTTTTCCGGCCGCATCGATCCAGCCCGCGATCGGGTGTTCGCGTGTCGGCGGATAGGGGTATTCGGCATGCGCGCGCGGAGCCGCATGTGGCGCGTCCTCGGCGCGACCGGATACGCCGACGGCGCTTTCAACCCGGTCGTAATACGGTGCCAGCGCTGTGTAGTCGATCGGCCAGTCGACCATGTTCGCACCGTCGATCGGGCCGAACTCGCTGAGCAGGCGAAAATCCACCGGCCTCATTCGATGAAAGAAGCCGCTCATGAAATTCGTCGCGCCGCCGACGATATTGCCGTTCCAGAAATCCCAGCCGGACACCGAGGTCGGCACGGCGTTGAAGCCGCCCTGCCCGTCGTAGTCCTCGATCACGTGCTGCTCGTCGGCGAGCTTCGGCGTGTAGAACTTTCGCAGCGAGCAAGCGAGCTCGTCCTTGGCGAAGTCGGCGTCGCGCAGCCAGCGCCCCTTCTCCAGCACAACGACGGAATAGCCGGCCTGCACCAGCGACCAGACGACCGGCCCCGCGCCCGCGCCGGAGCCGATCACGCAGACGTCGAAGTCCTGGCTCATGAGCGATAGCGGTTGCGCGGGTTCGGCCTTGGTTGGCCGGGATCATGCTCGAGCCACTGCCAGCCCGCGCCGCGCGGGTTGCCGCCGTAGATCGGATCTTGGAGCAGGGCCTCGAAAATGTAGTACAGGAGCGTCGACAGCCAGTTTTCGCCGGCATCGGATTGCGCGACCTGGCGCAGCACGCGCTCGCGCGCCTCGGCATCGAGATTCACGAACAGTCCCTTCTCGCGCTCCCGGGCAATTTCGTCCAGCCAGGTGGTGCCGCGCACCAGGAACTCGCGTTCCTCACGATCCACGCCGCGGTCGGCCAGCACGCCGCGCAGATAGGCAAGCGCGCGGATCTCGCGCGCGCCCGGTGCATCCGGTTCCGACGGGAAAAGGTGATTCTGCACGGCGTGGAGCAGGCTCCATTGCGCGGCCGTGGGCGCAATCGCGACCGGTTCCGTGGCGACCGCGACGGCGGGTGCGGCGGGCAGGCCAAACACCAGCGCGAGCGAGCCGCCCGCGGCCGAGATCAGAAACCGCCGGCGACTGACCAGCCGGCCGTGCCAGTCATCGAGTCGGCGGCGGGCCTCGCCCGGGACTTCGCGGCGCGCACCGGTCATGCCGCGCGTCGCCCCCGGCGTTCAGCGGCTGGATCGAGAAATTGGCTATGGCAGGAACACGACACGGCGGAGGCGACCGAACCAGCGATCTCTACACGGAGTAACGGGCATTCACACGCCGACTTTAGCAGGCTGTTGAAATTCTCTTTTCAACAGCCTGCTATCGCGAGACATGAACGTCTCGCCCGAAAATCGAACACCCAAGTGTTTGATTTTCGTGAGCAACCGAAAACCGCGCTTTTCGGTTGCGAGGTTGGAAAGGCCATGGATGGGCCTTTTTCAACAACCTCTTAGCGCCGATTCGGCAGAGTTTCAGCACACCGCTACGCCTCGGCCGGGTCCTCGACCATCTCTTCGTCGGAATCGCCGCCCGACGACGGCAGCGCGTTCGCGCGGACCTTGGCCTCGATCTCGGCCGCGAGTGCCGGGTTGTCTTTGAGGAACTGGCGGGCATTTTCCTTGCCCTGACCGATGCGGTCGCCGCTGTAGCTGTACCACGCGCCAGCCTTATCGACGATCGACTGCTTGACGCCCAGATCAATGACCTCACCGAGCCGCGAGATGCCCTCACCATAAAGAATCTCGAACTCCGCCTGTTTGAACGGCGGCGCCATCTTGTTCTTGACGACCTTCACGCGCGTCTCGTTGCCGATGACCTCGTCGCCCTTCTTGATCGCACCGATACGGCGGATGTCCAGGCGCACGGACGCATAGAACTTCAGCGCGTTGCCGCCCGTCGTGGTCTCTGGATTGCCGAACATCACGCCGATCTTCATGCGGATCTGGTTGATGAAGATGACCAGCGTGTTCGAGCGCTTGATGTTCGCCGTGAGCTTGCGCAGGGCCTGACTCATGAGCCGCGCCTGCAGGCCGACATGCGAATCGCCCATTTCACCCTCGATCTCGGCCTTCGGCGTCAGCGCCGCAACCGAGTCGACGACCACGACATCCACGGCGCCCGAGCGCACCAGCATGTCGGTGATTTCCAGCGCCTGTTCGCCGGTGTCGGGCTGCGAGACCAGCAGGTCGTCGACGTTTACGCCGAGCTTGCCGGCGTAGACCGGGTCGAGCGCGTGCTCGGCGTCGACGAATGCACAGGTTCCACCAACCTTCTGCGCCTCGGCGATGACCTGCAGGGTCAGCGTGGTCTTGCCCGAGGACTCCGGCCCGTAGATCTCCACGACCCGGCCGCGCGGCAGCCCGCCGATGCCGAGCGCGATGTCCAGCCCCAGCGAACCGGTGGAGATCGCGCTTGCGTCGCGCACCGCGGCCACATCGCCCATGCGCATCACGGCGCCCTTGCCAAACTGGCGCTCGATCTGGGTCAGCGCGGCGCCAAGCGCCTTTTTGCGGTTGTCATCCATCGTTGAAACTCTCTTTGGCAGCTTGTTTTCGGGTGGCCCGTTCGCTCGCAGGCCGATACTGGTTAAACATACAGTAACCGGGCGTCGCGACGCAACGGCGGCAGGACGGCCGGCCGCGGGCCGGATCAGGACAGCAGGTCCACGACCCCCTGCAGCGCGGATTGCACCGATTGCAGCCGCACCTCGGCACGATCGCCGAGAAAGCGCATGCGCTGCACGCGGGTCTCCTCGTCGCGCGCGGCCCAGGCCAGAAACACCGTGCCGACGGGCTTCTCGCGGCTGCCGCCGTCCGGGCCGGCAATGCCGGTGACCGCCACGGCGAGTTGCGCGCGCGAGCGCGCCAGCGCGCCGTCCGCCATCTCGCGGGCGGTGGGCTCGCTGACGGCGCCATAGGCCTCCAGCGTCGCCGGCTTCACCCCGAGCAGGTCGACCTTCGCCTGATTGCTGTAGACCACGAAGCCGCGCTCGAACCAGGCCGAGGAGCCCGAGACATCCGTGATGGCCTTGCCGATCCACCCGCCGGTGCAGGATTCGGCCACGGCCAGCTTCCAGCCGCGCGCGACCAGCCGCTCTCCGGCGAAACTCACCAGCAGGTTGAGAAGGTCGCTCAAGACACGCTCCGGGGGCAGCGGGGCCAGACTGCAAATCGCACCGCCGGAAGTCTAGCAGGCCGGCACGGACCGCTTGTCGGCTGATTTGACGGAGTCGTGTCCGAGTATTCCGACCCGCCGGCCAGGCGCCGCGCAAACGGCGCGCATTGCGCAGGTGTGCACTGTGGGCAGGGTGCGAACGGCGCAGCGGAGCCAGCCGCCAGTGAGTAGGGTGCGCACGGCGCACCGAGTCGAATCATCACGCGCCGGATATGGTGCGTGGTACGCACCCTACATGTGCGGTGTGGGCAGCGTGCGCACGGCGCACCGGAAGTCTGAAATGCCGTATGCGGTGCGTGGTACGCACCCTACATGTGCGGTGTGAGTAGGGTGCGCACGGCGCACCGTATGGAGTGATCATGCGCCGAAAATGGTGCGTGGTACGCACCCTACGGCGCCGGGGTCACGCAAGACGGCGACGTGCCGTCAGGCCGAGCAACCCCAGCCCCAGCAGCAGTGCCGTTCCCGGCAGCGGTACGCCGGCATTGCCGGTACGAACCGCCCAACCATAGAAGAGATTGGTCTTAAGGTTGAGGTCCTGGTAGCCGCGGTCCGTGTGGAAGGTCCACGCGTTAACGGTACTGGGTGCGTACTCGGTACCCGACCAATAGTAGTCGGACTGCATATTGTCGAACGGGCCGGTGTTGGTCAGGCCCCAGCCGGCCTGGGGTCCGTTACCGCTGGTGTCGTAGTAAGGGATGTTACCCAGGGCCCGGTACCACAGGTCCGCGAGTTCTCCCGTGCCCAGATCCACGTTGTAGCCGCAATCCGTACCCGTGAAGGCAAAGTCACAGCCCGGCGCGCCGGTGTCGGTGATCGTATGCAGTCGCCAGTCGTTGAAGCCCAGATAGTTCGCCGCGTTCATCGCCGCGATCCACGCCTGGGCGGTGTCCCAGGTCATCCTCCCGGTAGCAGCGATGCCGCCCACACCGAAGGTGTTGCTCGCCGCGAGATTCGCGTTCTTCGTCCAAACCAATCCACTTACGTCGTCCAACACCGTACCGTCGAGGTTGTCGATCAAAGTCGCCCGGGCGGGTGTGGCGGACAGCGCAAGGATCAGCAGGCCAATAGCCGCTCCGCGTTGCAGCGGTAATGCTCTCATGGACGTTCCCCGAATCGCTGAATTGTTATTGAAGCGGAAGTCTGAGGCCGTAACCGGCCCGGCGGCAAGCGTGGCGGCGGAGGGGGACGCGTTGCCGCCAACCGCAATCGGCTAGACTTCCCTCCAATGGCCGATACCCGACTCGAACAGCGACGCAACCTGGCCCTGGTCGGCCACGCCGCCTGCGGCAAGACCTCGCTGGCCGAGGCGCTGCTGGTCGCGGCGGGCGTGCTGAACGAGCCGGGCTCGATCGAGCGCGGCACGACGGTGTCGGACTTCGACCCGCTCGAACAGCGCCATCACCACTCGCTGAACACCACGATCCTCGGCTTCAGCCACGCCGGGGTGCGCGTGAACATCCTCGACACCCCCGGCGACCCGGACCTGATCGGCCGCAGCCTGAGCGCCCTGCCCGCCGTCGAATGCGCCGTGCTGGTCGTCAGCGCCACCGCCGGAATCGAGCCGGTCACCCGCCGTGTCATGGAACAGCTCCGCGCGCACGGCATGGCCGCGATGATCGTCATCAGCAAGATCGACGCCGCCGGCGAAGGCGAGCTGGCCGCGCGCATCGCCGAGCTGCGTGAGGCCTTCGGTCCCGAGGTGCTGCCGGTGAACCTGCCGGCCGGCGGGGCAAGCCGGGTGGTCGACTGCTTCGACCATGCCGCTGGGCAGGCGGATTTCTCTTCGGTCGCCGAGGCGCACCAGGCGCTGATGGAACAGGTCGTAGAGGTCGACGATGCACTGACCGAGCGCTATCTGGAAGAAGGCGACGTGGACCCCGCGACCCTGCACGACCCGTTCGAGCAGGCGCTACGAGAGGGGCACCTGATCCCCGTGTGTTTCACGTCGACGCGCAGCAGCGCCGGCATCGCGGAACTGCTCGATGTCGTCGAACGACTCGCGCCGAACCCGCTCGAGGGCACGCCGCATTTCTTCATCGCCGGCCACGGCGACAAGGCCAAACGCCTGCTCGCGCGCCCGAACGCCGACCGGCCCGTGCTCGCGCATGTGTTCAAGATCGACTACGACCCGTTCCTGGGCAAGCTCGGCACCCTGCGCGTGCACCAAGGTGTGATCAGTCGGGGCGACACGCTGCTGATCGACGACGGCAACCATTCGTTCAAGGTCGGTCATCTGTTTCGCATGCACGGCAAGGAACACCTGGAGATTCCACGCGCAGGTCCCGGCGCGATCTGTGCCGTGGCCAAGGTCGACGACCTGCACCTGGACGCGATCCTGCACGGCACGCACGAGTTCGATGACCTGCATGCGGAGCCTTGGGACCTGCCCGCGCCCGTGGTCAGGCTGGCGCTGACGCCCGAGAGCCACGGTGACGAACAGAAGGTTTCAGACGTTCTGCACCGCATCGTCGCCGAGGACCCGTGCCTGAGCATCGAGCACGACATCTCGGCCAACGAGACCGTGCTGCGCGGGCTCGGCGAATATCACCTGCGCGTCGCGCTCGAGAAGATGGACGACCGCTATCACGTGCGCGTCGCCACACGGCCACCGAGCGTGCCGTATCGCGAGACGATTACGCGCTCGGCATCCGGCCATCACCGGCACAAGAAGCAGACCGGCGGGGCCGGTCAGTTCGGCGAGGTGATGCTCGAAGTCGAGCCGCTGGAACGCGGTGCGGGATTCGAATTCGTCGACAGGGTCACGGGCGGCGCGATCCCGGCGTCGCTGATCCTGGCCGTCGAAAAAGGCGTGCGGCAGGTCATCGAAGGCGGCGCGATCGCGGGCTTTCCGGTCGTGGACGTGCGCGTGACCGTCACGGATGGCAAGACCCATTCGGTGGATTCGAAGGAAGTCGCGTTCGTGACGGCCGGACGCAAGGCATTCATCGATGCGGTCGGCAACGCCGGGGCGATCGTGCTTGAACCGATTGCAGCCCTGCAGGTGCGCGCACCCGCGGCCTCCATCGGCGACATCAGCGGCGATCTGGCCTCGCGCCGTGCGCGCATTCTTGGCACGGATGCGTCCGACGACGGCACGCTGACCATTACGGCGGAGGCACCGCTGGCCGAACTCGACGACTACGCAACGCGCCTGCGTTCACTCACGGCCGGCGCCGGCGCCTACACCATGCAGTTCGCACGCTACGAACCGGCACCGCCGAAGGTGCAGCAGTCGCTGACCGCCGCGCACCGCCCGCGCCAGGACGACTGAAGTCCGATCATGTTAGGGTCGTGTTGCGTCTGGCGCTGCGCCGGACCTGCTGACACTTCATGAGGGTGACCGAATCATGACGAAAATCAGAGCGCTTACCACGGCCCGCTGCCTGACGTTCGCCGCAATTGGCCTGCTGGCGAGCCCCGCATCTGCGGTCCTGATCGACAACGGCATGACCACGACCGATACAGATCAGAACCTTCTGTGGTTGGATCTTACGAGCTCACAGGGCCGTTCTTTCGACGATGTTTCCAGTCATTTTGGTGTCGGTGGCGATTTCCAGGGGTGGCGCCATGCGACGATCTCGGAAGTCACCACGCTGTTCACCAACGCAGGCTTCGCCCCCCCGTATGACGGCGCGGCCTCGGCGCCGATGCTGTCGTTGATCGATCTGCTGGGGCGGACATTTTCCCAGTCCATCGCAGATGGCGGAACCTTCTCCGCCCAGGGGCTGTTTGATGATGGCAATGCACTGGACGGCGTTGGTGGCGCCACCCTGCGGTATAGCTTCTACACCGCGCCCCCTGGCTCGAATTCGGACAGATCCCGCGTCATCCTCAATTCGGACGCATCCGACTGGACCAATGCGGCCTGGGGTAACTGGCTGGTCCGCGTCGCAGTCCCTGAACCCGGCATCCTGGCATTGTTCGGCCTCGGACTCGCCGGGATGGGCCTGACGCGAAACAAGCCCCAACACACCTGCTAAGCCGATGGCACGGCTGCCATGCGGCCGGTTCGGGCAGATCGATTGCTCACCCCAGCGGCGCGAATCAACAGCTACACTGAACTGGATGATCGTGCTCGTGCTGCTGTCATCAACCGCAACAGCAGACGTTGGTCTCTGGGAGAAACTGCGCCACGACCCGAACATGGTCGTTTTGATGCGCAACGCGGAATCCGGCGGAAACCGCGACGGCACGAACATGCTGGTGTGGGATTCAAGCGGCAACTGTGTGGGCGAAAGCATCCTGACGGAGGAAGGCCGCGCCCAGGCACGCGCGGTTGGCGCGGCATTCTCGGCACACGATATCAACCCGGTCGTGATCAGCTCGCCCATGTGCCGCTGTACACAGACCGCGCAGATCGCATTCGGGAAGTTCATCGCCGATCCGGACCTGCGACAACGGCCGGTCGAGGACACCACGGGGCAGGAAGCATTCCTGGCTGCGGCAGGCGCCCTGCTCGCGAAGCATCGCGGAACGTCGCCAATCGTCTTCGTGAATCATCGCCCGAACATCGATGCGCTGACGCTGGAGCTGATCGGCATCGGCGAGCTGCTGGTCGGCAAGATCCTTGACGACGGCGAGATTGAAGTGCTCGGAAGGATTCCAGTTCAAGAATGACAGCCCCACCAGCGTAGTTCGAAGGCTTCAGCTTCGTCGTGCAGTCGGGACATGCCCGGCTTCAGGACCTCTAGCGCTTCGTGTGGAAGTAGGCGATCTGTGCGGGAAGATCCACGCGGTCCAGGCTCAGTTCGATGCGGTCGTCGAGTCGCGCGCCGTCCGGCAGCCGCACCTTCGTCTCCAGCGCCAGCGACGGCACGATGACGGTGCCCCGGCCGCGCTCGCCGAGTTCCACCACGACCGCCTCGCCCTTCCAGCCCTGCTGCTCGCCGAGCCACACGAGTTTCCAGTGCAGGTTGGAAAATCGCTCGGACCGCGCGATGGCACCAGCGAGGTTGTCCATGGCAGCGATGCGCTCGAGCATCGCCTCGTGGTCCAGCGGCGTAGCACCGGCCAACGCCGCGCGCAGTTGCTGGTGCACGACTAGGTCCGCGTAACGCCGTAGCGGGCTGGTCGCACGGACATAGCGCGTGATCCCCAGCCCCGCATGCGGCGCCGCGCCAGTGCGGATGACCGCGCGCTGAAACGCCCGCCGGAACGCGTACTGCCCGGACATCGCGTCGCCGGGTCGCGGCACGCGCTCATCGGGCGGACCCTGTGTCACGAACGGCGCGGCGATGCTCCGTTCTTCCAGCCAGATCGCGACCGCCTCACCGGCCGCCAGCATCCACTCGGTGACGAGATCGCGCGCGCGCAGCGGCGGCAGTTCGCGGATGTCGATCGCGCCGTCTGGCAGTACACGCACGCGCGCTTCGGGCAGTCGCACCCGCACGGCGCCGGCCGCGAGCCGCCGCTGTTGCAGACGTTCGGCAATCGCCCACAACGGCGCCAGATCGGCATCGAGTCTGGTCTCGGCCTGCTCGTAGCTCATGCGCGCGACCCGCACGCGGGCGGTTTCGATCTGCACGTCGCCGGGCGCGCCGTCGGCATCCAGCACGAAGCCGATGGACAGGGCCGGGGATTCCGCCGCGAGGCCAACGCCGAGTCGTTCGGTGATGGCGCGCGGCAGCATGTGCACCGTGCGCTCCGGCAGGTATTGATTCGAAGCTCGTTCGCGGGCGGCAATGTCCAGTTCACTTTCCGGCGCCACGAGCGCGGCGACATCCGCGACATGCACCCAGCAACGGTCGCCGTCGAGCGCGATGGCATCGTCCGGGTCGGTGTTGTCGGCGTCGTCGATCGCGTAGGCAGGCGTCCCGGTCAAATCGCTGCGCGATTCGTCCGGCAGCTCGCCGACCGTTCCGTCGGCATCGTCGACCGGCAGACCGAAGCGCTCGGGGTACGGATTGCGACGCGGCTGCCAGACCCCGGCTTCGAGCAGGAAGGCGTGCGCGGTTTCAGGCGTCTGCGCGAGATCGAGCGCCTTCAGCACACGAGACGACTCGCTCCTGCCCAGCGCCACGGCCTCGACCTCGACCGTGTAGCGCCGGTCCTCGGCGTCGGTCAGCGGTCTGCGTGCGCGGGCGCGTTCGAGAAAGCCCTCCCAGGCGGCCTTCTCCAGCGCCTTGCGCTCGCGCTCGGCGCGCAGCTCGGCGACCTCGACGGCCGGTCGTGCTGTCACGCGCTCCACGGAGCCGGCAAACCACAGCCCGTCGTCGATGAGTTGCCAGGTCGCCCAGGCCGTGTCGGGCCGAAACTCGCCGTAGATCAGCTCAGCGAGTTCGGCGAGGCTCATGGTCTCGTCGCCGAGCAATTCGTGTGCGGCCTCGATCTCGCCACTCGGGCTGCCGAGCGCATTCAGGTCACCGACCGGGCCGGGATGCAGCACCACGATGTCCTTGTCGCGCACCCGCCGCAGACGGCCGTCGGCGGGCACGATCTCGATCTTGTCGGTGATCGAGACCACCCGCGCGGGTGCGGACTTGTACAGGACCAGACTGCCGGGACGCGCGGACGCGGTCATTTGGAAACGCACTGGGTGTGGGAGAGGCGGGGCGCGATTCTAGCAGGGCGGGCCACGCGGGCCGGTTCTCGTCCGAGCCGACGACCGCGACCTGGGGACCGTTCGTCAATCTGCCAATTCCGTCATGAACCGCGACGCGCGAAAAAGCTACACTTCCCGCAACGCGTGCGCGCACCCGCGCTCGAGACAACCCCGGTATCCAGCAGATGGACAACCCCGACCTCGACACCCTGCGCGGCTTCGTGCCGTTCAATACGCTGTCCGACGAAGCGTTCGCACGCCTGGGCGACGCGGTCACGGTGCAGACCGCGCCACCGCGCTCGGTGCTGTTCAACCGCGGCGATGCCGCGCCCGTGTCGATCTACCTGCTTCGGGGCTATGTCGGCTTCTATTCCGGCGGCACCGAAGTGGATGCCGTCGCCGCCGGATCACCGACCGCACGCTTTCCGCTGGCGCACCGCATTCCGCGCGAACTTACGGCGAAGGCACTCACCACGCTGCGCTATGCATCGGTCAATACCGGCAAGCTCAACAAGGTGCTTGAGGAGGAACGCCTGGCCGACCACAAGGTCAGCGAGGTCGATCCGGACGGCGCCGACGACTGGATGTCCAAGACCCTGCGTTCGCCACTGTTCCATCGCATTTCGCCGGCGAACATCGAGTCGGTCCTCATGCGCATGCAGGAATTCGAGGTCGCCGACGGCGACCGCATCATCCGCCAGGGCGACACCGGCGATTACTACTACGTCATCAAGACCGGGCGCTGCACGGTGGAGCGGCGTTCGCGCGACGACCGGCCCATGTTGCTCGCAACGCTTTCCGAGGGCGACAGCTTTGGCGAAGAGGCGTTGTTGTCTGGCGCAAGGCGTTCCACGAGTGTCACCGCCGATGGGCCGGTCACACTGCTGCGCCTGAGCAAGGACGATTTCGTCGAGCTGATCAAGAAACCGATCGTGCGCTTCGTGGATGCCGCCGAGGCCATTCAGCGCACGCACAAGGGCGCGCACTGGCTGGATGTCCGCGAGACCGATGAGCCGCTGCCCGAAGGAACCGAACCGGTCGCCCATCTGCCGGTACGCGAAATCCGCGCGCGCGCGAACGAACTCAAGCGCGACACGCCCTACATCACGATCTGCGAGGACGGCGCGAATTCAACCACCGCGGCCTACCTGCTGGTCGAACGCGGGCTTGAAGCGTTCGTGCTGCGCGGGGGTATTCCGGCACTCAGGGCCTTCAAGGAAGAAGCCGTGCAGATGTCCGTGCCCATTGCCGACAGCAAATCCTCGGGCCAGCGTTCGAAGCCCGACGGGCAAACCACAGCTTCCTCGCCAGCAGCCGCAGGCGACTCCGACGTGATCGAAGCAGGTGCCGACGAGATCTATGCGCTGATCGAGGCCCGGCTGGACGACAGCGAAACCGCGCGACGCAAGGCCGAGGCACAGGTGACGGAACTTCGCAGCCGCCTGTTCAAGTTCACCGAGCAGGCCCGCGCCACAACGGTCTCACGTGCCCGCGAAGATCAGGCGCGCATCGCGCTGGAGGCCCTGCGCTCGGAGTATGAAACGCTCAAGAACGAGCGCGAAGAGATCGCGGCCCGCGCCGAAACACTCGATGAACTCAATACCACGGCCGGTCGCGAAGCGGCGGCCCTGCGTGCGGAAATCGAGACACTGCGCGCACAAAGTGTACAGGCCGGCGAATCGCATGCGGCCGCCATTGCCGCACTGGAATCGGAACGCGATCGCCTGATCGAAAGCGTGACCGCCGAACTTCGCGAGCAATATTCACAGGCGCAACGCGAACTGGAGCAGCGCGCCGACGAACTCAACGCGGCGAAGCTGGATCGCGAAGCCCTGGAGCACGAACTCGAGGATGTCGCACGCGAACTCGAGGCCAACGGCGAGCGCAACAAGGCGAACGCGGAGCGTGCGACCCAGTTCGACGCAAAGCTCACTGAACTCAAACGACAGCTGGAACAGCGCAGCGAGGAACTCACCGCTGCAAAGCTCGATCACGAAACCATGCAACGCAAGCTCGACGAGGCCGAGCGTCAGCGCGCCGCGGCGAACAAGCAGGCCGCGGAAGCCGAGCAACGCATGGCACAGTTCGATGCGCAGCTCGCGAAGGCGAAGTCTGCCGAACAGGAGGCAGCAAAGCGCGCAACGGAAAACGAGTGGCGGGTCGCTGAACTCACCGCCGTGGTCGAGTCGCATGTCGATGCAATCCGCGCAGCACAGGCCAACTCCGACGGCGATCTCGTCAAGGCCCTGCGAGCCGAACTCAAGCTCGTGCGCGACGAGGCGCGCGAAGAGATCGAGGCACTGCGCCGTCAGTTGACCAACGCGCGCCTGGCCTCCGAACCGTCGCGCTGGCTGGCCTCGTGACCGATCCTATGCAGGCGCCGCGCAGACCATGCGTGCGCCTGTGTGAATGGACGGCACTGGACCCGATCGACAGCCGCGGGCTGCGCTGGCCCGAAGCGACCCGTTTCAGCCATCGTGCCGGCTCGACGGCGGACCTGTTCGTCGTGCGTCGTGACGCCGCGGTGTTCGCCTACGAAAACCGCTGCCCTCATACCGGTGCCCCGCTCGACTGGGCACCACACCGGTTCCTGGATCACGAGCGGGAGTTCATCCAGTGCGCGATGCACGGCGCCCTGTTCGAGATCGAGACCGGACGCTGCGTGCACGGCCCCTGCGCGGGGCAAAGGCTCAAGTCCGTACCGGTGAGGATCGAGGCTGACTGGGTCGTGCTGGCTGGCTGAATTTCTACAGCCGCATTGCGGGCTGAGCGCGTGCACCAGAGCCAATTCGCAGCCGCAGGAAAAACGCAAAAAAATCGGGCCCGGCCGAGGTGATGCCGGACCCGTCATCGCAAGATCGAGAACGCCGTTTTCGCCCCGGATCGACCGGGACTCCAAAACACACGCGCGGCGTGGCCACGGCACTTGCTTGCCTGCCACGGCTCGCGCCGCGCCTGCAAGATTCGCGGAGACGACTCGTTGCGCAGCCGCCGCCCGTGATCCCGATTGGGTCGCTACGGAAAGGCCGGAATCGCCGGCTCGGTACCATGAACGTCCGCTTCAGGGTGGTGTTCGCGGACCATTCTCGATACCTCGTCGACACGAGCCTTCGGGATGTCGACCATCATCAGGATGTGCCCATCCTCGATCGCCGATTCGAATTCACGCAGGCGCGAGTTGGGAATATCCGTGCCGATCATGCCGGACACCCACGCACCGATCCCCGCACCGGCAAGCGCGGTCGCCAATACGGCACCGCCGCCCAGCGCGAGACCTGCGGGTGGAAACGTGACGGCAATCAATCCGGCCAGAACGCCGGTCGCGCCGCCCACGGCCAGACCCTGCTCGACTCCATGGATGAAATCGCTCTTCTGCAGCAGGTTCGCCTCGGGCAGGTCTTCCATCGCGGTGCCATCGCGGGCCACGACATGGATGTGCCGCTCCTCAACCCGGGCGAGCAACAATTCGCGCACGACCTGGCGCGCGGTGCCGGTGTTCGGCAAGAGAAAGTACAGACGCCTCATAAGCCGATCTCCTGTTGTTGTAGGCCGTCCCACGCCATCCCGCTGACGCGGTGTCGCGGGCGACCCAAGCAGTCCGACCCTGGCATGCGTCGCGCAGCGTCAATGCGCTGCGTGGCTTTGACCACCCCGCTCCCGGCGGGGTCACGGTCCGGAACGTCCACCTGTGCCATGCCGACCCCGACCGCGCCCGGATTGCGCGACTGGGCCGATTCAATAGTCGCGATCTATAACGTCCAGCACGTTCATCGGTTCCGCTTCCATCGGATTGTCGAGATCGACGCCGTAATCGTCACGATCCAGCTCCAGCGCCCCGGACCAGTCGTCGGGCGGTTCGGCATGGCGCAGTTCCATCGCTTCCCAGGTGTCGAAATCGAATTCCTCGACCGCGCCGTCGAAATACTGGACTTCAATCGTCGCGCGATCGGCGTCCGTGGCTACGACCTCAAACAGGGAGCCGTCCACATCAGTGAACCACCCGCCGATTTCGGGATGGGTTGGACGCCGCATGATCAAACCTCTACATCAGCTGTCGGGCAAAAAAAGCAGTGACTTTGGTGTTCGCTTCTACTTCTGTATAGAACATCCTCAGAGAAGCGCAAGGGGGTTGCGCTGGGGCCGTTGCCCCAAATTCGGAGCGGTTTTTCAGGGCCGGGCGGGCCGAAAAACGACGCTTTTTCGGTTCCGTGGCGCTGGCGACGCGGGTGGATCGATCAGCGCTTCCTTGGGGAGAACACCGCGGCGGCACCGACGCCGCGCGGGTCGCTGGCGGCCGCCGTGCGGTCCGCGCCCCGATCCCAGGTGACGGCCTGCAGGTTGCCGTATCGCTCCTCCAGCACGCGCACCTGATGGCCGCGCTCCCGCAATGTATCGAGCGCAAAATCGACGGCGAATTCCGGCTCGACTTGGATCTCGTCGGGTCGGTACTGGTGATGGAAGCGCGGCGCCGCGACCCAGTCGTCGACCGCCACCCCGCGCTCGAACTCCAGGATCGCCAGCAGCACCATCGTGATGATGCGGCTGCCGCCCGGCGTGCCGAGGATCGCGAGCCGATGGCCGTCATCGACAAAGCTCGGGCTCATGCTCGACAGCATGCGCTTGCCGGGTGCGATGGCATTCGCGGATGCGCCGATCAGGCCGTACACGTTCGGCACGCCGGCGGCGACGGCGAAGTCGTCCATCTCGTCGTTGAGCAGCACGCCCGTGCCGGCCGGCATGAACCCGCTGCCAAACGGATAGTTGATGCTCAGGGTCGCGGCAACCCGATTGCCGTCGAAATCGAGCACCGAAAAGTGCGTGGTGTCGCGGCCCGCCCCGGCCGGTTCGGCGAGCTTCGCCAGCGAATCGCTCGGCGTCGCGCGCGCCGGATCGATCGAAGCCGCGAGCCCGCGCGCGTAGTCGGTCGACAGCAGCCGTTGCAGCGGCATCGTGACGAAATCCGGATCGCCGAGGTATTCCGCACGATCGCGATAGGCCCTGCGCATGGCCTCGACGATCCGGTGCATGCGCGCGGCGGGATCGAGCGCATGCAGATCCACGGCGGCGAGCTGGTTGAGAATCTCGGCGAGCACCACGCCACCCGACGATGGTGGTGCGGCCGAGCTGACGCGAAATCCGCGGTACTCGAAGCGTACCGGCTCGCGCTCCACGGTGCGGTAGCTATCGAGATCGTCGAGGGTCCACACGCCGCCGGCCGCGTGCACGCCGTCGACCAGCCGCTGCGCGAGAACACCGGCGTAGAAGCCCGCCCGGCCCTCGCTGGCAATGCGCCCGAGCGTCTCGGCCAGCTCCGCCTGGCGGATCACGGTGCCTGCCGCCGGAACAGCGTTGTCATCGAGAAACACGCGCGCGGCGACCTTGGATGCACGCAGTGCCTGCAAACGCAGCGCGGCGAGACTGCGATAGATCTCATCGACCTCGAAGCCGTCGCGGGCCACGGCGATCGCCGGCGCCAGCAGCTCGGCGAGCGGGCGCGTGCCATAGCGTGCGGCGAGGTCCACCAGCGCGGCGGGCAGACCGGGAATGCCCGCCGCCAGCGGACCGTCGATGGACAGCCCGGGCCACGGGCGGCCGTCAACGTCCAGGTACATATCGCGCGTGGCGGCCAGCGGTGCCCGTTCGCGGGCATCGAGCATGGTCTCGTGGCCGTCGCTGGCGCGATGCAGCAGAAAGAATCCGCCGCCTCCAAGGCCGCTGGAATACGGTTCAACCACCGCCAGAACCGCGGCGATCGTGACCGCCGCATCGAACGCATTGCCGCCCCGTTCGAGTACGGCGCGCCCGGCGGCCGTGGCGGCCGGATGGGCCGTGGCGATGCCGGCCTCGCGCGGACCCGCTGCCTGACCAACGGCAAGCCAGCCGAACGCCAGCAGAAAAACGATCGCGCGCAACCCGGCCATCAGCCGGCCGATTCGTTGCCCGTCAGGCGCCGGTAGCGCTCGAGCAGCACCTCGGGGGACTCCTCGTGCGCGGGGTCCGGCACGATGCAGTCGACGGGACAGATTTCGACGCACTGCGGTTCGTCGTGATGGCCGACACATTCGGTACACAGGGCCGGATCGATCTCGTAGATCTCCGCCCCCATCGTGATCGCCGTGTTTGGACAGACCGGCTCGCAGACATCGCAGTTGATGCATTCCGGTTCAATCAGCAGTGCCATGTTCAGCTCGCACGCAGACGGCGCAAGGCCTCGTTGACTCTCGGGTGCACGAATTCGGCGACATCGCCGCCGAGTGCCGCGACCTCGCGCACCAGCGACGAGGACAGGAACGCATAGCGTTCCGCCGGGGCCAGAAACAGGGTCTCGATCGTCGGTTCGAGCTTGCGGTTCATCGCCGCAAGCTGGAACTCGAATTCGAAATCCGCGACTGCGCGCAGCCCGCGCAGGATTGCACTGGCGCCGACCGAACGCGCGAACTCCACGAGCAGGGTGCTGAATGAATGCACCTCCACATTCGCGATTCCAGCAAGCGCGGTGCGCGCGAGCTGCACGCGCTCGGCCAGCTCGAACCGTGGCCGCTTGCCGGGGTTTTCGGACACCGCGACGATGACCCGGTCGAAGAAGCGCGCCGCGCGCGCAACGAGATCGGTATGGCCGTTGGTGATCGGATCAAAGGTGCCGGGATAAACCGCGGTTTTCATGCCGGATCGCCGGGCGGGGTGATCCACAGATCATACGCGACGTCGCCGGCGTGCTGCGAACGATGGCGTCGCCAGCCGGCCGGACAATCCGGCGCGGGGCCGGTTAGCGGATATTCGATATAGACATGCGCGCCGGGCGCAAGCACGCAGGTACTGGCGAGCCGCTCCACGGTCCGCGCATGCAGCCGATCGGCAAACGGCGGATCGACGAAGGCGATGTCGATCGATCCCGGCGCGGCCGCATCGAGCCACGCGAGCGCGTCGGCATGGACGACGCGCAGACGATCGACATCGAACTGCGCACAGGTTGCGGTCAGCGCGCCGGCGCGCCGGCGGTCGGATTCAATCAGCAGCGAGCTTGAGGCGCCGCGCGAGACCGCTTCGATGCCAAGCGCGCCGGTGCCCGCGTAGAGGTCAACACAGCGCGCCCCGGTGACGACCGGCACGAGCCAGTTGAACAGGGTTTCGCGCACTCGATCGGGAGTCGGCCGCAGCCCCGGTCCCGGCTCGAACGGAACGCGCCGGCTGCGAAAGCGCCCGCCGACGATACGGACCGACGATGCCGGTGCGCGGGGCTGGCTCAACCGCCGCCCGCCGCCCCGCCGACCACGACGGTCGCGAACCGGTCGGGATCCACACGGCGGCGGAAGGCATCGCGAATCTGTTCGGCCGTCACCGCGTCCACGCGCTCGTTGAACCGGTCGAGCCAATCGAGCGGTAGCCGGTAGAAGCCGATCATCGCGAGGTACTGGACCTTCTTGGCATTGCTGTCGATGCGCAACGGAAATCCGCCCGTGATGTTTTTCTTCGAACGCTCCAGCATCGCGGCGGACGGCCCGTTCGCAATGAACGCGCGGATGGTTTCGCGCGCGACCTGCTCGGCCTCGCCGATCTGCTCGTTCTTGGTCTGCAACACGGTCTCGAACGGCCCTTCGACCTGCATCGGCGAAAAATCGCTCGACACGCTGTAGGAAAGTCCGCGCTTTTCACGCACTTCCTCGGCGAGCAATGACACGAGCCCACTGCCGCCAAGCACATGGTTACCGACGAACAGCGCGAAATAGTCGGGATCGCCGCGACGCATACCGGTCTGCCCGAGATACAGGTGGCTCTGGGTGGACGGATGCGAGATCTCGGTGCGCCCTGCCGCCGCAGCAGGCACCGGCGCGATCTCCGGCGCGGGTTCGCCCGCCGGAAGACCGGCAATCATGCGCTCGGCGAGTGCCTCGGCCTGGCTGCGGTCGAGCGCACCGACGATGGCGATCACGGCATTGCGGGCCACGTAGTAGCGACTGTGGAAGTCCTTGATGTCATCACGGGTGATGGCCGCGAGCGACTGCTCGGTGCCGTTCGACGGCGAACCGTAGGGATGGTCGCCGTAGACCACGTGATAGAACGCCTTTTCGGCGATCTTCCCCGGCGACTGCGCCTCGGATTTCAGCACGCTGAGCATGCGATTGCGATCGCGCTCGACCGCCGCTGCCTCAAAACGCGGCGCGCTCAGTACCGCTGAGACATTCTCGACGGCCACGTCGAGATAGCGCGGCTCGGCCAGCGAACGAATCGACACCCAGGCCATGTCGCGCAGTGAACCGCTGGAGAACTGCGCACCGACGCGATCGAGGCGTTCCGCCAGTTCATCGGCGCTCCAGGAAGCCGCGCCCTCGCTCAGCAGACCGTTGGTCAGCGCCGCGAGGCCGGCCAGCGTACTGTCGCGCGAACTGCCGGCAGAGAACACCACGCGGGCATCGATCATCGGGAGGTCCGGCGCCGGACTGAACAGCACGCGTGCGCCATTGACGGTCGTCCACGACTCGATCGGAGTGCCCGCGTGCGCAAGCCCGGCAATCAGCAGAACCAGCGCGCCGGCCGGCGCACGCAGGGTGGCGAGATCAAACATCATTGCGCGCCCCCTTCAGGTTCAGCGGCTTGCGCGTCTGGGCGGCATCGATCGGTAGCGGGTCTAGCACGCCGACGGTCAGCCGATCATCGACCAGATACTTGCGCGCGACGGCCTGCACCTGCTCGGGGGTCACCGCGCGCAGCCGGTCCGGGAGCTCATCGAGCACGCGCCAGTCCACACCGACGACATCGGCCGAACCCACGCGCATGGCCTGATAGAACACCGAGTCGCGTTCGAAGATGTTCGCGGCCACGGCGCGGGCAACGACGCGATCCAGTTCGTCCCGGGTGACCGGTTCGTCGCGCAGCTGACGCACCTGCTCGCGCAGGGCGGCTTCGAGGATGGCGACATCGCTGCCGGGCGCCGGTACGCCGTCGAGCAGGAACAGCCCCGGCAGGCGATCCATGTAGTCGTAATCGGCATCCACGGAGGCCGCGATCTCGCGCCCGCGCACGAGATCACGCTGTAGCCGCGAACCCGAAGTGCCACCGAGCACCTCGGCGGCGACCATCAGGGCGTACGGCTCCCAGTCGGCTTCCGCCGTTCCCAGAATCGGCGCCTTGTAGCCCATGAGCAGGTACGGCAGCTTGGCCGGCGCCTTGACGACGACCCGCCGTTCGCCCGCCTGGGCAATCTCCGCGCGCGGCTTGGGCGGCGTAATCTCAGCGCGCGGCAGCACCCCGTAGTAATTGCGCGCGAGCGCGAGAATTTCCTGCGGGTCGACATCCCCGGCGACCACGAGTGTGGCGTTGTTCGGTGCGTACCAGCGCGCGTACCAGTCGCGCAGATCATCGACCGTCATGTGATCGAGGTCGTCCATCCAGCCGATCACCGGCGTGCGGTACGGGCTGGAGAGAAACGCCACGGCGTTGAAGCGTTCATAGGTCAGCGACGTGGGCCGGTCCTCGGTGCGCAGGCGCCGCTCTTCCTTGACGACTTCGAGTTCCTTGGCGAACTCCTCCGGCGGCAGGGTCAGGTTGCGCATGCGGTCGGATTCGAGCCGGAACGCGGTTTCCAGGCGATCGGCCGAAAGCGTCTGAAAATAGGCCGTGTAGTCACGGCTCGTGAACGCGTTCTCGGTGCCGCCGTTCTCCGAGATGATGCGCGAGAACTCGCCGGGCGGAACCGACTCGGTGCCCTTGAACATCATGTGCTCGAGCGCGTGCGACACGCCGGTCACGCCATCGATTTCGTAGGAGGAACCCACGCGGTACCAGACCTGCGCGGTCGCAACGGGCGCCCGGTGGTCTTCGACGACAACGACCTTCATTCCGTTGTCGAGCATGAATTCACTGGTGCGGGCATGTGCGGTGACCCCGCAGCCCAGCGTGACGGCGGCCACGAGCGCCAGCGCGCCCGAGTCAGTTGATCGCATCGGGAAGTTCCTTACCGTGATTGCAATTGGGAGGTGCTAGGATGCGCCGTACCCTGAACGGCCATGCTATAGCATGTTTGGATTTGGCAAAAAGACGCCGGTTTCTGACCCGGCGGACAGCGCATCGGTTCCCGAAGATGCGCCGCGCGGCTGGTTTGCGCGGCTGCGCACCGGCCTCGGCAAGACCCGCGCGCGGCTCGGCGACGGGCTCGCGGCGCTGTTCGCGGGTCGACGCGAACTCGACGCGGCGTTGCTCGACGAGATCGAAACCGTGCTGCTCGGCGCCGATGTCGGCGTCGAGGCCAGCGAACGCATCATCGGGACGCTGAAGGCACGCGTCGCGCGGCAACGCCCGGGCGAACCCGAACAGCTATGGAATGCGCTGCGCGAGGCGATGATCGAGTTGCTTGAACCGGTCAGCGCGCCTCTGGAAATCGACCCGGCCCGACGCCCCTATGTGATTCTGACCGTCGGCGTGAACGGCGCCGGCAAGACCACCACGATCGGCAAGCTCGCCGCGCGTTTCCGGCACGCGGGTCACTCGGTACTGCTCGCCGCCGGTGACACCTTCCGCGCCGCCGCGATCGACCAGCTGCAACGCTGGGGCGAGCGTGTCGGCGCCGCGGTCGTCGCGCAGGCACACGGTGCGGACTCGGCTGCGGTGATCTACGACGCCCTGGAGCGCGCCCGGGCGCGTGACGTCGACGTGCTGATCGCCGACACGGCCGGACGGCTGCACACCCAGTCGAACCTCATCGACGAACTCAAGAAGGTCCGGCGCGTGCTCACCAAGCTCGACCCGGAGGCACCCCACGAGGTGCTGCTGGTCATCGACGCCGGCACCGGACAGAACGCCATCGCCCAGGCCGAGCAGTTCCGCGCGGCGGTCGGCGTCACGGGCCTTGCGCTGACCAAGCTCGACGGCACGGCGCGCGGCGGTGTGGCGTTCGCGATCGCCGGGCGACTCGGGCTGCCGATCCGCCTGATCGGTGTCGGCGAGGGCGAGGACGACCTGCGCGACTTCGACGCCGCGGCGTTTGTCGACGCACTGCTGGGACGCTAGCGCCGCCCGTGATCCACTTCGAGGGCGTTTCCAAACGCTACCCGGGCCCGCACGACGCGCTGGTCGACATTGACCTGCATGTCGATCCCGGCGAGATGTGTTTTCTGACCGGGCACTCCGGCGCCGGCAAGAGCACCCTGCTGAAACTGTTGGCGTTGATCGAACGCCCGACCCGTGGTCAGCTGCATGTCAACGGCCGGCACCTGAACCGCACGCCCTACCGGCGCATCGCCGACCACCGCCGGCAGCTCGGCATCGTGTTTCAGGACCATCACCTGCTGTTCGACCGCACAGTGTTCGACAACGTCGCGCTGCCGCTCGTGGTACGCGGCATTGCGCATCGCGACATTCTCAAACGCACGCATGCGGCGCTCGACAAGGTCGGCCTGCTGAGCCACCGCGAACGCTTCCCGATCGAGCTGTCCGGCGGCGAACAGCAGCGCGTCGGCATCGCACGAGCAATCGTGCATCGTCCGGCGCTGGTGCTCGCCGACGAGCCCACCGGAAACCTGGACCCGGAACTCTCCGCCGAGATCATGCGGCTGTTCGAACTGTTCAACCACGTCGGCGTGACGGTGCTGATCGCGACCCACGATCTGGCGCTGGTCGAGCGCATGGGGCATCGGCGCCTGACGCTGCGCGGCGGACGGCTGGTCGGGGACTCCGGATGAGCCCGCGAACGGGCGCGCGCCGCGCGCGATCCCGCGGCTGGCGCATCAGCGCTTGGGCCACACGGCATGGCGAGGCGGCGGTCTCGAGCCTCGGCCGGCTGCTGCGCGCGCCACTCGCCAGCGTGTTGACGATGGGGGTGATTGCCGTCGCGCTGGCTCTGCCGGCCGCGCTGGTGGAACTCGCCAGCGGCGCGCAGGCCGTCACCGCGAAGGCCTATACGGAGGCGGATATCTCGCTGTTTTTGGCCGCGGCCGTCGACGACACCGCCGGCCAGGCACTCGCCACGGAACTGGCCACGCGCCCGGAAATCAGTTCCGCGCACTACGTCGACAAGGCGGCGGCAACCGCCGAGTTCCGCGAGTACAGCGGGCTCGGCGATGCGCTCGACCTGCTCGAGGTTTCGCCGCTGCCGGCGACGATCCTGCTGACCCTGCCGGCCAGTGTCGACGCCCCCGCGCTCGCGGCGACCCTGCGGACCGACGCGCGGGTGGACGCGCTGAGCCTCGATCGTGGCTGGATCGAGCGCGCCGACGCCCTGCTCGCCGCCGGACGGCGCGGGGCCATCGTGATCGGGGTGCTGCTGGCGTTGGCCGTGGTGATGATCGTCGGCAACACCATCCGGCTGGAGATCCAGCACCGCCGGCGGGAAATCGAGGTCGAAAAGCTCATCGGCGCGGACGATGCGTTCATTCGCCGGCCGTTTCTCTACGCCGGGCTCTGGTACGGCCTGCTCGGTGCCCTGCTCGGCTGGATTTTGTGCAGCGCCGCATTGCTGGCCCTGGCCGGCCCGGTGCAACGTCTGGCGACCCTGTACGAGGGCAGTGTCACAGTCGGCTTTCCGGGGCTCCAGACCACGGCCGCGGTACTCGGCGTCGGCGTGGCACTGGGACTGGGCGGGGCCTGGCTGTCGGTCGCCCGGCATCTGCGGCGCATCCAGCCGGCCTGAGCCGAAATTTCCGACCGTGGCAGTTGAGAATATCGTTGAACTCTTATACGCTTTGGCACTCCAACTGACCGAGTGCTAATCCACGAGGGGTCAACCAAATGCGTACCGATCTCATGCTCGCGCCCGTTCGGCTGCCGGTCGGCAGCCTGGATGCCTACATCCACGCCGTGAACGAAGTGCCGATGCTGACCGAGGAAGAGGAGCGCGATCTCGCGCTGCGTCTGCGCGACGACGATGATCTCGCGGCGGCGCAGCGGCTCGTGCTCTCGCATCTGCGCTTCGTCGTGAAGGTCGCGCGGGGCTATCTGGGCTACGGCCTGGCGTTCGCCGACCTCATTCAGGAAGGCAACATCGGCTTGATGAAGGCCGTGCGCCGCTTCGATCCGGAGGTCGGCGTACGGCTGGTGTCGTTCGCCGTGCACTGGGTCAAGGCCGAGATCCACGAATTCATCCTGCGCAACTGGCGCATCGTCAAGGTCGCCACGACCAAGGCGCAGCGCAAGCTGTTCTTCAACCTGCGGCGCTCGAAAAAGCGCCTGGGATGGTTCACGGATCAAGAGATCAGCGAGGTCGCCGACGAACTCGGCGTCAAGCGCGAGACCGTGCTGGAGATGGAAAAACGCATGTCCGGCTACGACATGGCGTTCGATCCGCCGGCCGACGCCGATGACGACGAACTGTTCTCGCCGGCTGCGTATCTGAGCGACAACCGCCCAGATCCTTCCATGCTGATCGAGCGTGACGACAGCGAGCAATATCAGGAAGAACGACTCGCCGATGCGCTCGAGGCACTGGACGATCGTTCGCGCGACATCGTGCGTTCACGCTGGCTCGACGACAACAAACGCACGCTGCAGGACCTCGCCGATCAGTACGGCGTGTCCGCCGAGCGCATTCGGCAGATCGAGGCCGCTGCGATGAAGAAAATGCGCACCGCGATCGCCGAAGCCGCCTGATCGAACCGGAATCAGACCTCAACAAGAAGGGGCCGGCAGGCCCCTTTCTTTTCGGCAATCCCCGCACGCGTTCGCCGGCCTCTCCTATCCCATGAATCCGACATCAGTACCGTAGGTGCTGGCATGGAACGCTGACAGATTCGGAAACACCGATTCCAGAGCCAGATCGCTGGCGCCGAACCAGCGGCCCAGCGTCGCACCGTACTGCGCGGTGCCGATCGTCGGTATCCATACGCCGCGGTTGTTGGCATCGTCCGGGCCACCCAGCGCGAAGGTCGGCATCTGGCCGTAGATTCCGCCCTGTACCGCATCACCGACCACGAAATGATGGCTGCCCCAGCCGTGATCACAGCCCGATCCGCTGGGCTGCAGGGTGCGACCGAACTCCGATTGCGTAAACAGTACGACCTGGTCGGACAGCCCCGCCTCCACCGTTGATTCATGGAAGGCCGCAACCGCCTGTGACAGCTGCGAAAGCAGCGACCAGTGCTGCCAGTCCTGCCCGCCATGGGTATCGAAACCTTCCAAGGTACAGTAGAACACTTGGCGGCCCGGCCCGGCCGCCGAGCGCGAGCGGATCAGCCGCAGAACCTCCTTCAGCTGATTACCGATCGACGTTGCCGGCAAGTCCGTCGACAGGGCCGGCAGCGCAGCGCCTGAGGTCAGGGTATCGGAAAGCGCAACGCCGTCTGCCAGCGTTGCGTTCGCGCGCGCCACGATGGGGTCAGACGAGCCCATCGAGGCGATCTGTTCGAGCGCGCTGCGTCGTGCCGCGGCCGCGGACTGCGGCCACAAGCCCATGCCCCAGATGCCAAGGTCCGAACCGGGCGGCACGATGTTCGGGGCGATATTGGCCCCCTGCAACAGCAGGCTGGGCGAGGAGACCGAGACCGCCGCGAGACTGTCGCCGACCGCAAACAGGTCCAGCAGCCTACCGCCCCAGCCCCTGCCGTCGGGGACCGGCGTGCCGGTCTGGATCTGCACGGTCTGATCGGAGTGCGAGAACAGGTTGCTTGGCGAATTCTGTCCCGCGAGATACTGGGCGCGCGTCAGCGGCCCGTGCAGCATTCCGGTATTCAGGACAAACGCCACGCGGCCGCTCTCGTAGAGATCGTGGATTTCGGTCAGCCCGTAGTGCAGCGCATATGGATTGCCGAGCGCGTCGGCAATCGGATCGAGCAACTCGCTGCCCGACAGCGTCAATCCGCCGCGCATCGCCTGATACGCACTGTATCGACCGGAGTCCACCGGCACGATGACGTTGTTGCCGTCATTGCCGCCGAGCAGCTGCACGCACACGAGTGCCTTGTAGTCACTCACGGCGGCGCGGGCCGCGCGCGGAAACCCACCCCATCCGAATCCCGCCGCGGCGGCGCCGAGACCCGCGCAGCGGGACAGGAACATCCGACGTGAGCGATTGGTCTTGCGCATGGCTGACTTCCTCCCTTGACCGCTCATTGCTGCACCTGATATTCGCCGGAAACGGCCGTCAGATAGAGCGCGCCGATCACGCGCTGGGTGTCGTCGTATGCGGCGTTCGTCGCCGTCTCGATGATGGTCCGCAACTCGGTCGACATCCGGCCCTGCAACAGATCCGCGTTGATCTTGTCGAGCAGATCCGACACGTTCCCGCCCAGGGCGAGATAGGGTGAAAGGTCTACTTGCAGCGCGGAGCCGAACTGATTGGTCAGCAGTTGATAGACCAGGTTCGCGCGCTGAATCGCAAGCGAGGGCGGATAGATCTGGAACTCCGGGCCAAACTGCTGGGCATCACCGGGCAACGTCGCCATCAGTGAGTAGAAGCTGAAAACCGACGGCGGCGTCAGCAGATGCTCGGACAGATTCGCGAAGACGTACTGATAGCCGGATGGATCATTGAAGGTCGCGGACAGTGCCCGAGCCAGACCGATGAAGTACACGATCGGGTCCTTGAGTCGCGCACGTCCGGCAACCTCCGCATCGGTGGCCTCGACGTCGGTCAGCACCGCGCGAATAACCGCCTTCAGATCTCCGCGCACGCCAGTTCCGTTGTCATCGAACGCATCCGCGACGCGCGCGATGTACTCCGGCGAGGGGTTGCTCGTAACCAGCAGGCGGATCAGGCGCGTGGCGACGAACGGCGCGACGTTCTGATGATGGAACAGAAAGTCGAGGACACTGTCGAGATCCTGATCCGGCGTCTGCCCGGCGGGAATCACGTAGCCGCCCGGCAGGGTCTTGGCCCCCGCGTCATGATTGGCGACCCGCGGTTCCATATCACCGACGAAATACTCCCAGTTGGTATTGCCCGGCTGCGCCCCCGGTGCGGTCGGATAGGTCCATCCGGTCAGGGCCCGGGCGACTTCGCGCAGCTCGTTCTGGGTATAGGTCGGGATCGGCTGATCTGTGCCGTCCAGCTCCTGGCTGCCGTCCTGCTTCAGCTGCCACAGCCCGATGCTGAACAGCTGCATGAGCTCGCGCGGGTAGTTCTCGTTTGGCGCCGTCGTGGCCGAGGCCTTGCGGCTGTTGGCGTGATCAAGGTACTTGCCCATTGATGGGCTGATCGACACCTGACGCAGCAGGGTTCGGTAGTTCCCGAAGGCGTTGTCCGACAGCAACTGCACCCATGGCGCCATCTCGTAGGCGTTGACGTTCTTGTTAGCGGACACGACGAGAATCTGCCCCAGCGCGAAGATCACGCGCTGGCGCAGCTGACCCTCACCGGTCGCCATGTTCGCGAAGACCTGCGCGCGCAAGCCGTTCATGTCACCGGTGTTCGGGATCAGGCTCGCCGGCATGGCGAACTGCGCATCCAGCCACGCGTCTGCACCCAGATCGACAAAATCATTGAGTGATTCGGGGTCGGGCCCGAAGCTTGCGTATGACAGCATCCGCGCCGCCTCGGCATACCCGGTCGGGCTGGGCTCATAGTCGCTGCCGGGCGAACCGCCGGCATCACCGCCACCGCTGCCGCTGTCTGCGCCACCGTCGCCAATCGTGGGTTCGGAGCCGCCGGGTGATGGAGTGCCACCGCCATCGTCGACCGGCAGATCGGGCGGCAGACCTTCGGACGCCTTGTACACCGTGTAACGGCCGACCTCGGTCCAGTTCGAGTAGACGACGATGCTCAGTTTGGGGTGGCCGTCGCAGACCCATGCGCTGACGGTGCTGCCGCTCGTGGTGGGATTGCCCTGCACCTGGAGTTGATGCTGCGGATTGGCGAGCGTCGCCTTGACCTGCACCGAACAGCTCGGAGGGTCCGGCATCGTGTAGTGGTGCGTCGCGCCGGAGAATGCCGGGCTCAGGCCGGCAACGACAAGGGAAGCCAGTGCGCCACCGCTGCCCGCGGCGGTCTCCTCCGGCTCGTCCGGCGGCGTTGGTTCGGGGGGTGGCGTTACCGGCAGCGACGCGGTATCACCCTTGGTGATGCTGAGACGCTCGACCTCGCTCCAGTTCCTGTAGACAACGACCGACAGCGTGCTGTGGCTCCCGCAGACCCACGCGTTGGCGGTCGCGCCGCTCACCGTCGGATTGCTCTGCACGTAAAGACTGAGCGAGAGATCGTTCAGCGTGGCCGTGACGGGGATCGAGCATGTTCCGTCGTCCGGAATGGTGTAGCTGGTGACGCCGGGGGCGTATGCCGGCACCATCCCGGGGATCTGCAGCGACAGCAGCCCGCCGGAGGCGGCAAGTACCTGTCCCGATGCGAACAGCCCGACCGCACCGAAGCAGACGATTATGCGTCCAATGCCTCGCCCCAACCGCGCGCCCAGCGCGCACAAACCCCCTTGACTGACATCCATCGTCGCCCGCCCCCATGACCGAGTGGTTGATTGCCTTTGCCGTTCGCCACGCCCGCCAGGCGTTGCGCACGCCCGGAACCGGAATCACACTTTGCATCCAGCAAACCGCCATGGACCCGTCGGCGGCATTGTTTTTCGATGGGCGAAAAATATCAGCGGGACTGATCAACCGTCCGAGAACGTCGTCAAACAAGCTCGCGCAAAAGCCTACCGCGGGCCGCCGCGCGTCCGCCGAGTCCGACCAACTCAACACCAATGCCAGTCGCGCATTCCATCGATCAGGCACGCCACGACCGGCGTCGGACCAGCGTCCGACGCGTCAGATCACCCGATATTGATTGGATCGATCGAAGCGCGACCCGGCCGAAAGCTTCGGCTACGGATCAAGTCCCGGCTAGTGGGCCAAGTAGTGATCGATCAGCAGGTATGCAAAAAGGGCCGTGAGATAGATGATCGAGTAGCCGAAGGTCTGCATCGGCAGTTTCGGATCGGAATCGAACTTGAGCTTCCAGGCGTAGTAGAGGAAACCGGCATTGAGCGCCAGCGCACCGCCGAGATAGAACCCGCCGGACATGCCGGTCGCAAACGGCAGCAGGGTCGCGGCCAGCAGCAGCAGCGTATAGAGCAGCACGTGCGTGCGGGTGAACGCGTCACCATGGGTGACGGGGAGCATCGGCACGCGCGCGTTCGCATAGTCGTCCTTCCGGGCGATGGCCAGCGCCCAGAAATGCGGTGGCGTCCAGATGAAGATGATCAGGAACAGCATCAGGGCGCCCGGATCGACCGAGCCGGTTGCTGCCGTCCAGCCGAGCAGCGGCGGCGCGGCGCCCGCGGCACCGCCGATCACAATGTTCTGTGGCGTCGCATGCTTGAGGTACATCGTGTAGATGACCGCGTAGCCGATCAGCGACACGAAAGTCAGCACCGCGGTCAGCACGTTGATGAACACCACCAGCACGAGCATCGACGCGGCCGACAGCCCGAACGCAAACATCAGGGCGTCGCGCGACTCGATCTGCCCGGTCGGCACCGGCCGAGCATGGGTACGCGCCATGACGGCATCGATCCGCCGGTCGACCACATGGTTGATCGCCGCGGCCCCGGCGGCGGCGAGCGCAATGCCCAGGTTGCCGTAGAACAGCACGCGAAACGGCACGGCGCCGGGAACGGCCAGCAGCATCCCGACCAGGGCCGTGAACACGAGCAGCGCGACGACCCGGGGCTTGGTCAGCTCCAGATACTCGCGCCACAGGGGCGTTTCGCCGGTGTCACTCAGGTGCGCGGACATAGACGTAGTTTAGCCAGATCAGCGACAGCAGCAACGCGGCTGCAACGGCATTGTGGGCGACGGCGACACTGAGCGGCAGATCGAGCAGGACGTTGCCGATGCCAAGCGCAATCTGCGCGCCCAGCGCGACTCCCACCAGCACGCCCAGACCGCGCACCGCGGCACTGCGTGCGCGCAGCGCGCCGACCGCGGCGAGTCCGGCGAACAGCAGGGTGACGAGCGCGCCGATCCGGTGGGTCATCTGCACGGCGACGCGCGCGTCGTTGCCGAGCACCCCGCCCTCGTAGTCGATCCCCAGCCCGCGCCAGATATGAAAGGCGTCGGCGAAGTCCATCGGCGGCCACCACCGGCCCTGACAGGTCGGGAAGTCATCACAGATGATCGCCGCATAGTTCGTGCTGACCCAGCCGCCGAGCGTGATCTGCGCGATGACAACGACCAGTGCGGCGCGCGCCAGCCAGCGCGTGCCGGCACTCACTTCCAACCGCGCTGGGCGACCGACCCGCAGCGCCAGCCACGCGAGCAGCCCGAGTGTCGCCATGCCGCCGATCAGGTGGGCGGTCACAACGGCCGGTTTCAGCAGCCAGGTCACGGTCCACATGCCGAGCGCGGCCTGAAAGATGACAAGCAGGAGCAGAAACACCGGCAGTGCGACCGGCTGATCCGGCAGCCGGCGCCGAACGATCGCCACGATCGCGGCGACGAGGATCAGCAGTCCCAGCGCCCCAGCGAAGTAGCGATGGATCATTTCCTTCCACGCCTTCGCGGCCTCGACCGGGCGTTCGGGATAGGCGAGATTCGCCTGTTCGATGTGATGGGCCGCTTCCGGAACACCAATCTGTCCATAACAGCCCGGCCAGTCCGGACAGCCCAGCCCCGCGTCGGACAGACGCACATACGCACCGAGCGGTACGACGATGGCCGCGAGCGCCAGCGCCGCAAACACGATCAGCGCAAACCGGCGTCCCCCGTCAGCCAACGGTCGAGACCTTCAGCAGGCGAGCCAGATCCTTGCGCATGGCGCTTGGATCACGGTCGACGTAATACATCATGAAGTTGCCGATTGGGTCGACCAGGAACATGCGCGCACCGGTCGCCGACTCGAACTGTCCACGGAAGGCGACCGCATCGCCCGAAAGCGACACGATCATGAGATCGGGATGCGCCGCGAGCAGCTGCGAGCGCAGGCCCGCAACCGCACTGCCGGACGCAACCAGGACCCTGCGCACGCGCTGTATATCCTTGCCGGTGGTCAGGCGCACTTGGCGCGTGGCGACGAGGTCATTCGCGCAGTCGTCGTCGCAGCCGCCATCGACGAAATGCACATAGGTCCAGTGTCCGCGCAGAAATTCGATGCCGTGCGGCTTGCCATCGGCATCGACGATCTTCTCAACGGAAAGCGGCCGGGCCGGCGACACCAGCGTGCCGTGGTTGATGGTCGAACGCGGTATCCAGTCCGGAAAAAAATAGAACAGCAGGTACGCGCCGACGACCGGCGCCGCGCCGAGCAGAAACACGAGCACGAGCGTACGCCGCCCGCTCCCGGACGCGGCGGGGCGCTGTGAAGCAGATTGCGATGTGTTCATTTGCCTTCTCCACGACGTGCACAGCGCGCGAGCGTGAATACGATGACGTACACGACCGCGAGCAGGGCCCACTGAACAGAGTACGCGCGATGCTTGTCCGGACCGAATGGGTCCGCACTGACCCGCCTGCGCTCGAATGCGCCCGGTGCGTCCGCATCGAGTTCCAGCACCAGCGGCAGCAGCGGCCTTCCAAGTCGCGCCGAAACGGCATCGATATCCAGGTACTGCACGATGCCGGGAACGGCCATTTCCGCCGCGCTACCCAGTCGCAGACCGACATCCGGCGCATCGACGAGCCGGCCGCGTATCCGGCTGGATGCACCCGGGCCATCCAGCCCGTCCGCGACTCCCGCCGCATCGGCCGGAATCCAGCCCCGATCGACGATCAGTGCAAGTTCGCTGTCGCTGGTCCGAAACAGGCTCAGCACCGAGTAGCCGAGCCGTCCGTCGCGCACCTGATTGTCGATCAACCAGTTCGCCCCGGCGAGATACCGTCCGTCCGCATCGAACTGCCAGTACCGGAATCGGCCCGGATCAGCGCGAATCGACTCCGGGGTGGCGAACTGTCCATGCGCCTCGGCGGCCACACGTTCATCGATCAGCCGCTGCTTCTCGCCGGAGCGCGACCATTGCCACAGGCTCAGCCCCGCGAGGACTGCGGTACCGCAAAGCAACAGTACAACGGCCGCGGGCGACCACCGACAGCGCCCGGGGCTCAACGGGACAACCCCCGGGCGATGCTACAATTCCTGCCCGCTTCAAGGCCCGCGAACATGAATTTCACGAAGATTGTCATCGTCATCGTGCTGATCGCCATCGTCGCGAGCCTGGCCTCGGCGATGCGCTTCATGCTGACCGACCGCGGCCAGGGCAACCGCACCGTAAGGGCACTGACCGTGCGGATCGGGCTGTCCGTAGCGCTGTTCCTGCTTTTGTTCGTGGCCTGGGGACTGGGCTGGATTCAGCCGCACGGACTGCGCCAGTAATGCCCGCTACCGACTGAGCCCAGTCGGCGGGCGCCGGTTCGGTGGCGGCAGATCCATCCGGACAGTGCCCCCGCGCACGCGCAACACCCCCGAATCAATACGCGAACCGGGGCATGCACCGCTCGGCGCATGCCCCGGTTCGTTGGTCTGTGTTACAGCCAGTAAACGAAGATGAACAGACCGAGCCAGACGACGTCGACGAAGTGCCAGTACCACGCCGCGGCTTCGAACGCGAAGTGCCGATCCGGCGTGAAATGGCCGCGCATCGCGCGCAGCAGCACGACCGTCAGGATGATCGCGCCGATGGTCACATGCATGCCGTGGAAACCGGTCAGCATGAAGAACGTCGAACCGTAGATACCGCTGCCCAGCGTCAGGCCGAGTTCGCTGTAGGCGTGGTGGTATTCAAACGCCTGCAAGGCAACGAACAGGAAGCCCAGCGCAACCGTGGCCAGCAGACCCAGCACGAGCTGACCGCGCTTGTCGGCCTTCAGCGCATGATGCGCCCAAGTCACGGTAACGCCAGAGGTCAACAGGATCAGCGTGTTGAGCGCCGGAAGGCCCCACGCCCCCATCGGCTCGAAGGTGCCGCCGATGTTCGCCGGACCGTTGGTCGGCCACATGGCCTGGAAGGCGCCCCACAGGGTCTGATGGGTGACTGCATCATCGCCGCCCAGCCACGGCACAGACAATACGCGCGCGTAAAACAGCGCGCCGAAAAATGCCGCGAAGAACATGACTTCGGAGAAAATGAACCAGCCCATGCCCATGCGGAACGAACGGTCCACGTGCATGTTGTAGATGCCGCCTTCGCTTTCGCGGATCACCGTGCCGAACCAGCCAAACAGCATGATCAGTACGATGACGGCGCCAACGCCCAGCACAACCGGGCCACTGCCATAGCCATTCATCAGGATGGCCGCGCCCGAAACAAGCGCGGTCAGTCCAATTGAGCCCAGGATCGGCCAGTGACTGCCGTGGGGCACGTAATAGTGTCCGGTATCGTGATGTGCCATCTCTCAGATCCTCACCTGAAAATCAGTTTGTCATGTAGTCGACCCACTCAGCCTTTCGTGGCCTTGTCGGTCATGTCGAAAAATGTGTAATGCAGGGTCAGTCGCTTGACGTTCTTCGGCAGCCGCGGGTCGATCACAAAGCGCAGCGGCATGGTCTTTTCCTCGCCGGCCGCGAGCGGCTGGTTCGTGAAGCAGAAACACTCCGTCTTCACGAAATAGGTCGCGGCCTCGGAAGGCGCCACGCTCGGCGTCGCCTGACCGACCATCGCGCGGTCCGTGCGATTGCGCGCGATGAACGCGGCGTCGTAGATCTCGCCCGGATGCACCTGCATGGTCGTGTGCGTCGGGCGGAACTCCCACGGCATGTACTCGTTCAGCGAGCCGGCGAATTCGACCGTGATCGTGCGGCTCGGGTCCGGCTCGAAGCTCGGTGGCAGCTGCGCGGCCTGCAGGGTCGCCGACTTGCCGTTCAGTCCCGTGACTTCGCAGATCACGTCGTAGAGCGGAATCAGCGCGAATCCGAACGCGAAACTCAGCACGACCACCGCCCAGCTGCGGGTGACCAGCCGACGGTTACGACGCTTGAGCTCGTTGTCGCTCACGCCGTCCCCGTGTACGCGATGAAGCCGACAAACACCACAAGCGCGACCGCAGCCAGAATGATGGCGAGCCGCACATTGGATCGACGCAGTGCCGGATCGGCTGGGTCTTTCATCGTCAGTTGCATGTCGCTTTAGCTAACCGCGCCGCACGCCCCGGAAAGGGGCGTACGGGCCGAACGGGTTACTTGACCTCGGGGGCTTCCGTGAAGCTGTGGTAGGGCGGCGGCGACGGGAGCGTCCACTCCAGACCATGCGCCCCATCCCAGACCTGGCCGGTCGCTTTCGTACCGCCGCGGATCGCCTTGATGACGATCCAAAGGAACAGCAGCTGGCTGAGACCGAAGGCGAAACCACCGATCGACGAGATCACGTTCCACTCGGTGAACTGCACGGCATAGTCCGGAATGCGGCGCGGCATGCCGGCGAGACCAAGGAAGTGCTGCGGGAAGAACAGCACGTTCATTGAAATCATCGACAACCAGAAGTGGATCTTGCCGAGCTTTTCGTCGTACATGTTGCCGGTCCACTTCGGCAGCCAGTAATACGTCGCGGCGATGAGAGAGAAGATGGCGCCGGACACCAGCACATAGTGGAAGTGAGCCACGACGAAATAGGTGTCGTGGTACTGGAAGTCCACCGGCGCCACGCCGAGCATGAGCCCGGAGAAACCGCCGATCGTGAACAGCACCACGAAACCGAGCGCGAACAGCATCGGGGTCTCGAAGGTCATCGCGCCTTTCCACATGGTCGCGACCCAGTTGAACACCTTCACACCGGTCGGCACGGCGATCAGCACCGTCGCATACATGAAGAACAGCTCGCCGATCAGCGGCATGCCGACCGTGAACATGTGGTGCGCCCAGACGATGAACGACAGGAACGCGATCGATGCCATGGCGTAGACCATGGAGCTGTAGCCGAACAGCGTCTTGCGCGCGAACGTCGGGATGATCTGCGAGACCACGCCGAACGCCGGCAGAATCAGGATGTAGACCTCGGGATGCCCGAAGAACCAGAAGATGTGCTGGAACATCACCGGGTCACCGCCACCGCCGGCCGTGAAGAAGCTGGTCTCGAAGAAGCGGTCGGTCAGGAGCATCGTCACGGCACCGGCCAGTACCGGCATCACCGCGATCAGCAGGTAGGCGGTAATCAGCCAGGCCCAGACGAAAAGCGGCATCTTCATCAGCGACATGCCGGGCGCGCGCATGTTCAGGATCGTGACGATGATGTTGATCGCACCCATAATCGACGACATGCCGGCCAGGTGAATCGCGAACACCATGAAGGGGAATCCGTCACCACCCTGCAGCACCAGCGGCGGGTACATAGTCCAGCCGGCAGCCGGCCCACCGCCATTCATGAACAGCGTCAGCAGCAGCAGGCTGAACGCAAACGGCAGCAGCCAGAAGCTCCAGTTGTTCATGCGCGGCAGCGCCATGTCCGGCGCGCCGATCATCATCGGAATCTGCCAGTTGGCAAGCCCGGTGAAACCCGGCATGACCACGCCGAAGATCATGACCAGCGCATGCAGCGTGGTCATCTGGTTGAAGAAATGCGGATCGACGACCTGCAGTCCGGGCTGGAACAGCTCGGCGCGGATCACCATCGCCATCGCGCCACCGATGAAGAACATCACCATGGCGAAGATCAGGTACAGCGTACCGATGTCCTTGTGGTTGGTCGTCGTGACCCAGCGCCACAGCCCCGAGGCCGGGCCGTGATCATGATGCGCGTCGTCGTGCGTTGCAGTCGCAGTGCTCATCGTTCGGTTCTCCAGTCTCGTAATCAGTTGGCAACGGCGACGCGGGTGTTCGCGCCCTCGCCCTGCTGGGCGGCCAGCCAAGTGTGGTATTCAGCCTCGGGTTTGACCTCCACGACGACCGGCATGAAGCCGTGATCCTTGCCGCAGAGTTCAGCGCACTGGCCGCGATAGGTGCCGGGCTGGTCGACCTTCGTCCACATCTCGTTGACGAAGCCTGGAACCGCGTCGATCTTCCAGCCGATCGCAGGCACCCACCAGGCGTGGATCACGTCATTCGCGGTGACCAGGAAACGCACTTTCTTGCCGGCCGGGATGACCAGCGGCTTGTCGACATTCAGCAGGTAGTTTTCAACCGTTTTCGGGTCGATGCCCGAACCCAGCTGGCGTGCGGCATTGCTCGCGCTGTCGAGCTGGCTGTAGAAGGCCACGTTGCCATCGAGGTATTCGTAATGCCACTTCCACTGGTAGCCGGTGACCTTGATGGTCATGTCGGCGTCATCGCTGTTGTAGAGGTTGACCAGGGTCTTGGTCGCGGGGATGGCAATCGCAATCAGGATCACGAACGGGATCACGGTCCAGGCCACCTCGACCGCCGTGCTCTCGTGGAAGTGCGCCGGAACCACGCCCTTGGACTTGCGGTGCTTGGCAATGCTGTAAAACATCACGCCGAACACGCCGATGCCGATCACCACACAGATCCACATCACGATCATGTGCAGGTCGTAGACCTCGTGGCTGATCTGCGTCACGCCTTTCGGCAGATTCAGCGCCCATTCGGCACGCGCCGTGCCGACCATGGTCAGCGCCATGGCGACCAGCGTGCGCAATACGATTTTGCTCGAAATCACGGCCTTGGGTCTCCCAATTTCAGGAATCATTCGTCTTTATGTTCGTTGCGCGCCATCACGCAGTGCCGGTCGCAACATCGCAGTTCGCAGCACGCCGGCAAGTTCCTCACGCTCGGCGTTGGTCAGAAACGCGCCGAGTTCGGTGCTGCGTCCCGACGCCCGCAGCAGCAGGCGATGCGAGCGCGACGCATTGACCCGCGGCTCGAGTTCCAGCCGGGTCCAGGCCCGCGGAAATTCCAGGTGCACCCGTGGCGCCGTGCGCCCGCGCTCGACGACGATGCTCTGCGGCCCGACGCTGACGACCTCGCACTCGTGGGTGCGACAGGCCACCCAGTACAGCGCCACACCGAGCGCCAGCAGTTCCGCGCCGGCGAACGGCAGGATCATCCATATCCCCTGGACCGCGAAGACCAGCGCGATGCCGATCGACACCACGCACATCCACGCGTAGAACCGCATGGTCTGACGCCAGTTCAGCGAACAGTTCGGGCGCGAAATGACCCGGGCAAAGCCGTCGCCGGCCTCTGGATCGCTGAGCACCATCGACGCGTTCGCCCAGACACAACGAAACCGGGAATATTACGGAAAGCTGAAATACCACGCAAGCCGGTCGCTGCTGCCTGCGGACCAGCGTACCCGCGGCCCTTTCGGCACGGACCGGATCGGTCTGAACACCGGCGCTACGGCTCGACGTTCGCGAGCCGGAGTGTCTCGAGCCGCACCTCGCGCGGTTTGCCGCCGGCCTCCCAGCGGGCGGTCACTACGACGCGATACATCTGCTGCAGCTCCACGCCGGCGAGTCCGTCGGGTTCCTCGATCTCGACCGCCTCGATACTCCGCTCCAGCCGAAAGGCCTCATCGGGAGACTCCAGCTCCAGATCGCCCTCGACGAGCGGCTCCTCGATGCCCGTCTGCGCCAGTGCGGCCTCGGCCAGCATGGCGGCGCGGGTGTACTCTTCGGCCATCGCGGTGGCGCGCAGCCCGCTGGCGTAGATCTGGTAGATGATGCCGATCGAAAGGGCCGCGACCGCGAACGCGACGACCACCTCGAGCAGCGTGAATCCGCCCTCGCGCGCGCCGCGCAGCGAGCGCTCAGGACTCGTCGAGGATCCGCACACGGCCGCCCATCCAGTCCACGTCCACATGACGCTTGCGCTCGCCGACGACGAGTGACACCCGTCCGCCGGTCGAACTGCCGTCGGGAAAGAAGCGGATCGCGCCGCCGACCTCGCCGTCGCGTTCGGATTCGACGGTGACGAGTTCCATATCCAGATTCTCCGGAACACCGTGGCGCCGATCCGAACCGGGCAGACGGAACCAGCGGTCCTCGAGGTTCAGATAGAAGACCGCCTCGTCGTGCTCGGACACGGCGTGGCTGCGGGTGTATTTGAGCCCCGCGAGCAGCTCGCGGGCCGTGGAATCGAGCGCCGCGGCCTGGATGCCGCGGGCGAAGCGCGGTGCCGCGAGCGCCACGACCAGAGCCAGCACGGCCAGCACGACCACGAGTTCGAGGATTGTGAACCCGCCCGCCGGCGTCCGGCGCCCGGCCATGGCGGCGCTACTCCCAGCTGCGGATATCGCGCGCGTCGCCGTCGCCGCCTTCGTTGCCGTCCGAACCGAGCGAGACGATCTCGTAGTCGCCGTGGTCGCTCGGCGAGCGGTACTGATACTCACGACCCCAGGGATCGTTCGGCACCTTCTGTTTGCGCAGGTACGGCCCGTTCCAGTTCGGCGCATCGCCCGGCGCCTCGATCAGCGCGCCCAGACCCTGCGCGGTCGTCGGATAACGCCCGTTCTCCAGTCGGTACAGATCCAGCGAGGCGGCCAGATCCTCGATCTGCAGGCGCGCCGCATCGGATTCGGCCTTGCCGAGCTTCTTCATGACGGCCGGACCGACCAGCCCGGCGAGCAGCGCGAGGATGGCAATGACCACCATCAACTCGATGAGCGTGAAACCGCGCGCCCGGCGTGGCGCATTGCAGGATCGATGTTGCATGACAGATCTCCGGTTCGTTCCGCCGCTACGCGGTTCAAAAAGCCAAGTCGTTGATGCTCAGGATCGCCACCATGATCGAGACGATGATGCCGAGCACCAGCAGTCCGAGCACGATGATGATCACGGGCTCGAGCAGCGCAACGGCCCGCGTTACGGCGTTGCGAACCTCGACATCATACGTTTCGGCGACCTGTTCGAGCATGCCTTCCATCTGCCCGGTCTCCTCGCCGACCTTCAGCATCTGGATCGCCAGCGGCGGAAACAGTCCGGTCGCAAGCAGCGGATCGGCGATGCGCTGGCCTTCGCGCAACCCCTTGGTGATGTCGGCGATTGCGACGACCAGCACGCGGTTGCCGATGGTCTCGCGCACGATCTCAAGCGCAGACAGCAAAGGCACGCCGTTGTTCAGCAGCGTTGCGAGCGTCCTGGCGAAGCGCGCGGTCTCGACCTTGCGGATGAGGTCGCCAATCACCCAGCGCCTGAGCCAGAACGCGTCCCAACTGCGCCGGAATTCCGGATTTGCGAGCTGCGTGCGCAACGCCGCCCAGCCCAGTACGATCGCGAGCAGCAGCGCCCACCACCATTCCCGCAGGATCCGGCCCGCGGCGATCACAATCTCGGTCGCAAACGGCAGGGCCTTGCCCGCGTCCTGAAACAGCTGTTCGAACTTCGGCACGACGAAGGTCAGCAGAAACACGACCGACAGCCCCGCGACGACCGCAAGAATCGTCGGGTAGATCAGCGCATTGGTCACCGTCGCGCGCAGCTCGCGGGCGCGTTCGAGATATTTCGACAGCCGGTCGAGAATGGTCTCCAGCGCACCGCCGGCCTCGCCGGCGCGCACCATGCTCACATAGAGCCGCGAAAACACGCCGCTCTGTGCCTCGAGGGCATCGGCGAGTCCAGTGCCGCCGCGCACCTGTTTCTGAATGCGCTGGAGCAGTTCGACGACACGCGGCGTGTCGCTGATCTCGATGAGGATCGTCAGCGCACGATCCAGCGGCAGACCGGCGCGCAACAGCGTTGCGAGTTCGCTGGTGATGAGCGTGATTTCCTTCGCCGACACCCGCCGACCACCCTCGCCGAGCCGCAGCGACAGCAGACGTCCGCTGGTGGACTGCGCGCGGACTTCGTCGATACGGATCGGGATGTAGCCCTGCGACTGCAACTGTGCGACCGCACGCGCACGCGAGTCGGCATCGATCTCGCCGTCTACGGTTTCACCACCCGCGGTCGCGGCCTTGTAGCGGAAGTTCGGCACGAACTGCTGCTGGCGCGGCCGCTCAGCCCGTGGCCTGCGTCACGCGCAGGACTTCTTCGACGGTGGTCAGTCCGTCGAGGGCCTTGAGCAGACCGTCTTCATACATCGTCAGCATGCCTTCACTGCGTGCCTGCCCTTCGATGTCGCCGGCGCCGGCGCGCTGAATGACCAGCCGCCGGATCGCGTCACTCATGGGCAGGAATTCCATGATCGCGCTGCGGCCCTGATAGCCGATCTGGTTGCAGGCATCGCAACCGCGCGCGTGGTAGAGCACCGGATCGTGGACATCCGGCGCAACACGATGAATGCCCATCTCCTTGAGCACTTCGGGCAGCGGCCGATACGGTTCACGACATTGCATGCACAGGCGCCGCACCAGGCGTTGTGCCAGCATGCCTGTGATGGTCGAGGTCAGCAGGTAGTCTTCGACCCCCATGTCGAGCAGGCGCGTGATGCCGCTTGCGGCGTCATTCGTATGCAGGGTCGACAGCACGAGGTGGCCGGTCAGTGCCGACTGCACGGCAATGCCCGCGGTCTCCCGGTCGCGCATCTCGCCGATCATGATCACGTCCGGGTCCTGGCGAACGATGGACCGCAGCGCGTTTGCAAACGTGAGGTTGATCTGCGGTTTGACCTGAATCTGGTTGATCCCTTCGAGCTGATATTCGACCGGGTCTTCGACGGTCAGAATCTTGCGGTCCGGCGTATTGAGCGTTTGCAGTGCCGTATACAGTGTCGTGGTCTTGCCCGAACCGGTCGGTCCGGTCGCGATGATGATGCCGTGGGGCAGATTCAGCGCCGCGCGAAAGCGTTTTTCGGTCAGCGGACGAAAGCCGGCCGAAGCGAAATCCAGCACCACGCTGCCGCGGTCGAGGATGCGCATCACGACGCTTTCGCCGTACAGCGTCGGTACGGTCGAGACACGCAGGTCGATCTCCTTGCCCTGCACACGCACCTGAATGCGGCCGTCCTGCGGCAGACGCCGCTCGGCAATGTTGAGTTTCGCCATGAGTTTCACACGCGAGATCACGGCCGACGCAAGTCGGACCGGCGGCGACTCGACCTCGCGCATCACGCCATCGATGCGATAGCGCACGCGCAGCCGGTTTTCGAACGGTTCGATGTGAATGTCGGACGCGCGCGAGTCCACGGCCCGCGTCAGCGTCAGGTTCACGAGCCGGATGACCGGCGCCTCGCTCGCCATGTCGCGCAGATGCGCGATGTCATCGTCGCCGTCGCCGTCTTCGCCGCTGCCGATCGACTCGACGATCTGGCCCATCGCGCTGCGGCCGCCGCCATACAGCCGCTCGAAGGCGGATTCGATGTCCGAGGCCAGCCCCACGCGCAGGGCAACGGGTCGCCCGAGCGCGAGTTCCAGTGCGCGGACCGTGTAATGGTCCGAGGGATCCGCGAGCGCCACGACCAGTGCGTTGTCGGTTTCGCCGATCGGCAGCGCACGGGCCTCGCGCAGAAAGGCCGGCGATACTTCGATATCGTCCAGCGGCTCGGCCGGGTAGTCCGCCGCGCGCAGTACTGGGGAGCCGATTTCGGCCGCGGCCGCCTCGGCGAGATCGCGCTCGGCGACCAGGCCGAGCTTCTGCAGAATGCGCGAGAGCGCCTCGCCGGTCTCGGCATGCAACCGCTCGGCCTTGCCCAGATCCGACGACGACAGCTTGCCGGCCTCGACCAGTCGCGCGCAGATCGGGCGCCGCAGTTCGCCTGTTTCGAGTACGGGTTCCGTTCTCACACGCCCTCCGACCTCGGCCTCGTTCTGACGTTCAGCGTAGCGCAACGCGCGCGAAACGGCGCTTGCCGACCTGATAGACGTGCTCGCTGCCGCGCGCGAGCCTGAGCTGAGGGTCATCGACGCGCTCGCCGTCGATGCGCACCGCCCCCTGGCGAATCATGCGCAGCGCCTCCGAGGTGCTCGCGACAAGCCCCGCGCGCTGCAGCAGATTCGCGATCGGCAGATCGGATTCGTTGAACTCCATGCGCTCGATGTCGTCGGGCATCGCGCCCTCGCGAAAGCGTGCAATGAATGCATCGCGTGCCGCGTTGCCGGCACCGGCACCGTGAAAGCGGTCGACGAGTTCGACGCCGAGTTCGAACTTCACGTCGCGCGGGTTGCGCCCTTCGGCAATGCCCTGGCGCAGACCGGCGATCTCGCCGAGCGGACGGAAGCTCAGCAGCTCGAAATAACGCCACATCAACTCGTCGGAGATTGACATCAGCTTGCCGAACATCTCCTCGGCCGGATCGCTGATGCCGATGTAGTTGCCCAGCGATTTGGACATCTTCTGCACGCCGTCCAGGCCCTCGAGGATCGGCATCGTCAGGATGATCTGCGGCGGCTGACCGGCGGCCTCCTGCAGATGTCGGCCCATCAAAAGATTGAACTTCTGGTCGGTGCCGCCGAGTTCGACATCCGCGCGCATCGCGACCGAGTCATAGCCCTGCACGAGCGGATAAAGGAACTCGTGAATCGCGATCGGCTGCTCGGCGCGATAGCGCTTGGAGAAGTCGTCGCGCTCGAGCATGCGGGCAACGGTGTACTTGCCGGCCAGCTGGATCAGGCCCGCCGCGCCGAGTTCGTCGAGCCAGCTCGAATTGAACAGGACCTCGGTACGCGCGGGGTCGAGAATCCTGAACACCTGCGCCTTGTAGGTCTCGGCGTTCTGCGCGACCTCCCCGCGGGTCAGCGGCCTGCGCGTCACGTTCTTGCCGGTCGGGTCGCCGATCATGCCGGTGAAGTCGCCGATCAGGAACAGCACCTCGTGACCGAGATCCTGGAACTGGCGCAGCTTGTTGATCAGCACGGTGTGGCCGAGATGCAGATCCGGCGCGGTCGGGTCGAAACCCGCCTTGATGCGCAGCGGCCGACCCGCCTTCAGGCGTTCGACGAGGTCCGACTCGGGCAGAATTTCGTCCGCGCCACGGCGGATCGCTTCAAGCTGGGTTTCGATTGTGGACATGGATCGCCGGGGTCGTGCGCGGGCGCAGCGACTCTACCGCAACGCGGCCACGCCGTCATGCCGCTTGCGGGTGCGCGGGCGAATCAGGTACCGTGCCCGCCCAGAACGGCCGCGGTCGTAAAAACCTTTTTCGTCCAGCAGCTTGCGACGATCTGATCATGCGAGACTACAGCGCCCGACTGGACCCGACACCCCCCAAGCGCTCACGCGGCGGCCTGATCGCCGCGCTGGTTGTGGTCGTGGCCCTCGGTGCGGCCGGCTGGTATCTGATCGGCGGCGACGACTCCGGCACAACGGCCCCGGCAACCGGGCGCATCGTCATCCCGCTGCAACTGCCGCCGGCCACCAGCAGCGCCGCGCCCGGCGATCCCGCCCCGGTTGCCGATGCCCGGCAATGGACCGAATTCACGGTCGCCAGCGGTGACAACCTTGCCGCATTGTTCCAGCGCGCCGGGGTCAGCGCCCGGACCCTGCACGAGATCATGGAACTGGGCCGCGAAACCCGCGAGATGGCCAATCTGCACCCGGGCCAGACCGTGCGGCTGGGGACGGTCGAGGACGGCCGGCTGGAGCGTCTGGAAGTCCTCCCGGATCCGATCATCACGCTCGCCGCCCAGCGTGCCGACGACGGCTGGCGCTTCGAGCGCATCGAGCAGGACGTGGAGCGCCGCCGGACCTGGGTGTCCGAGACCATCGACTCCTCGCTGTTCGACGCCGGCCAGCGCGCGGGACTCAGCGACGGCCTGATCATGCAGCTCGCCGATGTGTTCGGCTGGGATATCGACTTCGCGCAGGAGCTGCGCGCCGGCGACACCTTCACGGTCGTCTACGACGAACTCTACATGGACGGCGAACGGCTGCGCGAAGGCGACCTGATCGCCGCGGAGTTCGTCAATCAGGGCCGCGTCCTGCGCGCCCTGCGCTTTACCGACTCACGCGGACGCAGCAGCTACTACCAGCCCGACGGCAAGCGCATGCAGAAGGCCTTCCTGCGCAACCCGATCGACATCGTGCGCATCACCTCGGGCTTCAGCCTCGGGCGCAAGCATCCGATCCTCAACAAGATCCGTGCGCACAAGGGCGTCGACTACGCGGCCGCAACCGGCACCCCGGTGCGCGCCGCGGGCGATGGCACGATCGAGTTCCGCGGCACCAAGGGCGGTTACGGTCGCACGGTCGAGATCAAGCATGCGAACGGCCGCTCGACGCTGTATGCGCACCTGTCGCGTTACGGCAAGGGTTCAGCTAAAGGCGAGCGGGTCCGCCAGGGTCAGATCATCGGCCATGTCGGCCAATCCGGGCTCGCCACCGGGCCACACCTGCATTACGAGTTCCGCGTCAACGGCAGTCACGTCAATCCGCAGCGCGTGAAACTGCCGAGCGCCGAGCCGATCGCGCCGGAATACCGCGAGGCGTTCGAGGCCGAGTCCGCACCGCTGCTGGCCCAGCTCGATCTGCTCGGCCGCACCCTGTTCGCGAGCGCCGCGCCCTAGTCCGTCTGCGCGCCGCCCGGGGTACTGCTCCGCTACTCGCGCCACCCCATGTCCGACCTCTTCCTCGGCCTGATCACCGGCACCAGCGTCGACGCGATCGACTGCGCGCTGCTCGACTGCGCCGGCACTCGGCCCGCGCTGGTCGGGACCCACAGCCATGCGCTGCCGCCCGAATTGCAGGCCGACATCCGTCGGCTGCAACAGCCAGGCGAGGACGGACTCGACCTGCTCGGCGCGACCGATCACTGGCTCGGCGAGGAACTCGCCGCGGCCGCGCTGGGGCTGCTCGCAGCGCTGCGAATCGAACCGCGCCGGATTGCCGCCATCGGCAGCCACGGCCAGACCGTTCGCCACCGCCCGGACGGCGCGCGACCATTCACGCTCCAGATCGGCGATCCGCATCGCCTCGCGCAGCGCACCGGCATCACGGTGGTCGCCGACTTCCGTCGCCGCGACATGGCCGCCGGCGGCCAGGGCGCGCCGTTCGCGCCGGCCTTCCACCAGCGCATGTTCGCGCACCGCTCGCAGTCACGCGCCATCGTGAATCTGGGCGGCATCGCGAACGTCACGCTGCTGCCGATCGGCGAAAACACCCTGCCGACGGGTTCGGACTGCGGCCCCGCCAACACGCTGCTGGACCTCTGGTTTCGCGCCCACCACGCCGGGCTCGCCTATGACGACCAGGGCGCGTGGGCGGCCAGCGGCCGGCTCAGCGAGGAACTGCTGGCACGGCTGCTCGACGAGCCCTACTTCGCGCGGCGCGCGCCGAAAAGCACGGGTCCGGAACTGTTCAGTCGCGGCTGGCTCAATGCACGCACGGCCGGGCTGGAACTGCCGCCGGCCGACATCCAGCGCACGCTGGCGGAACTGACCGCCATTACGGTCGCGCGTGCCTGCGCGCCGGCGCAGACGATCCATGCCTGTGGCGGCGGTGCGCACAACCGCTTCGTGCTCGAACGCATCGCGAGCCGTTCAGGATGCGCCGTGGACACGACCTTGGCGCTCGGCATCGGGCCGGACTGGGTCGAGGCTGCGGCATTCGCGTGGTTCGCCCGCGAGCGCCTGGCCGGACGACCGCTGGCGCTGGCATCGATCACGGGCGCGAGCGAAAACACCATCAGCGGAGCGATCTATCCGGGCCGGCTTCTGGAACTCTGATCGCGTCACCGGCCACGGCGCACCCACCAGGCCGCGATGATCAACAGCGGCCACAGGTACATCCGGATCAGGATGTCGATCGGCGCCGGCGGCGGACCAACCAGTTCGCAACCATGCCGTCGCCGGTAGAACTGATTGACCAGGGCGGTCACGACAACGCCCGCCAGTGGCCAGAGCGCAAAGGCGGCGACCCAGCCGGCATTCATCTCGCGGCGTTCCCACGTGGCCGGTACACTGACATGCAGACATGGGGCAGCAAACGAACATGACCGCGACGCCATTGAACGCCGACGCCGCCGAACTCGCCAAATTCGAGGCGCTCGCCAGTCGCTGGTGGGACCCGGACTCCGAATTCAAACCCCTGCATGACATCAACCCGCTGCGGCTGAACTTCATCGACGCACGCGTCGATCTCGACGGCCTGCGGGTCGTCGACATCGGCTGCGGCGGAGGCATTCTCGCCGAATCCATGGCCGCGCGTGGCGCCAGCGTCGTCGGCATTGATCTGGGCGAGGCGCCGCTGTCCGTTGCGCGCCTGCATGCAATCGAATCCGGCACCCGCGTCGACTATCGGCACACCAGCGCCGAGACCCTCGCGGCCGCGGAGCCGGCGGGATTCGACGTGGTGACCTGTCTGGAGATGCTCGAACACGTGCCGGACCCGGCCTCGGTCGTGCGCGCCTGCGCGACGCTCGTGCGTCCCGGCGGATCGGTGTTCTTCTCGACCATCAACCGCACGCCGAAGGCATGGCTGATGGCGATCGTCGGCGCCGAGTATGTCCTGAAGCTCCTGCCCCGCGGCACGCACGACTACGCGAAACTCCTGCGCCCGTCCGAACTCGATCAGGCGTCCCGCACGGCCGGCCTCACGCTGCGCGAAATCACCGGCATGCACTACAACCCGCTGACACGAAACTATCGGCTCGGACCCGGCGTCGACGTGAACTACCTCGCGTGGTATCGGCGCGAGGACGCGTGAGCGGCCCAAATGGACCCATCGGGCTGGTGTTGTTCGACCTCGACGGCACGCTGGTCGACACCGCACCGGACCTGCTGCGCGCCGTGAACCGGCTGCGCGCCGACCGCGACGAGCCGGCCCTGTCGCTCGCCGCGCTGCGACCGCACGTCTCGCACGGTGCCGGCGCAATGATCGAACATGGTCTCGGGGTCGGTCGCGACGACCCCGCCTTCGATGCCCTGCGCCTGCAACTGCTGGATCTGTACCGCGCGGACATCACATCCGAATCGACGCTGTTCGAAGGCATGCCCGAATTGCTGGAAACATTGGAACGGCGTGGCACCGGCTGGGGCGTGGTCACCAACAAGCCCGGCCGGCTGACCGATCCGCTGCTCGTGGCACTGGGCCTGCACACGCGCGCCTGCTGCGCGATCAGTGGCGACACCCTGCCGCGGGCCAAGCCGCATCCGGACCCGATCCTCGCCGCCTGCGCCCGGGCCGGCTGTGCGCCGCACACGAGCCTGTATGTGGGCGATGCCGAGCGCGACATCGAGGCCGGCCGGCGCGCCGGCGCGCGCACGCTGGTCGCGCGCTTCGGCTACATCGGCCCCGACGACCGGCCCGAGACCTGGGGTGCGGACGGCATCATCGATCACCCGCACGAGGTGCTGGCATGGGTGTAGAGACCTGGCAGCCCGATCTGCTGAGCTTCTGGATGGCCGTGGTCATCGCGCTTCTGGTCGGCGCGCTGGCCGTGTTCATCTTCGAGCAGCGGCGCATCGAACGCATGTCGCGCGAGCTGCGTGCGCTGGGCGAGGAAAAGCGCGCGCTCGAGGCGCGACTCGCCGCCGAGGAACAGGCCGAGCAGCAGAAAATGGCGCTGTTGCGCGGTACCCGCGAGGATCTGGCGCGCGCCTTTGCGCAGCTCTCCTCCAGTGCGCTGAAGGTCAACAACGAACTGTTCCTGCAACTGGCCGGCGAGCGCTTCGAACAGATCCAGGCCCGTGCGAAGTCCGACTTCGAGCGTCGTGACCAGGCCCTGCAGGGACTGGTGAAGCCGGTCGCCGAGGCGCTCTCGAAGACCGAGCGCGAACTCGCGCGCATCGAGAACGCCCGCCAGCAGGCCTACGGCGCGGTGACGCAGCACTTGAGCGCGATGGCCGAAACCCAGCGCGAGCTGCAGAGCGAGACCCGCAATCTCGTGCAGGCACTGCGCCGGCCGGAGGTGCGCGGGCGCTGGGGCGAGCTGACGCTCAAACGCCTAGTCGAGCTCGCTGGCATGGTGCAGCACTGTGACTTCGTGGAACAGGAAACTGCCAACGTCGACGGCCGACAGTCCCGTCCGGACATGATCGTCCGGCTACCGAACCGACGCGAAGTCATCGTCGACGCGAAAACGCCGCTGGACGCGTATCTGAGTGCGATCGAGTCGCCGCCGGAAGAGACGGCCCAGCACCTTACCCGGCATGCCCGCGGCATGCGCGCGCGGGTGCGCGAACTGGCCGCCAAGAGTTACTGGGCGCAGTTCGAGCGCTCGCCGGAATTCGTCGTGCTGTTCGTGCCCGGCGACCAGTTCCTGAGCGCAGCGCTGGATCATGACGCGAGCCTGCTCGAGGACGCGATGGCGCAGCGCGTCGTGCTCGCCACACCGACCAGCCTGATCGGGCTGCTGCGCGCGATCGCCTACGGCTGGCAGCAGCAGGCCATCAGTGAAAACGCCGAACAGATCCGCGATCTGGGCCAGGAACTCTACAAGCGCGTGGCGACCCTGACCGAACATCTCGGTCGTCTCGGCAAGAGCCTCAACGGCTCGGTCGAACAGTTCAACCGTGCGGTCGGTTCGCTGAACCGGCAGGTATTGCCGAGCCTGCGGCGCTTTCCGGAGATGGGCATCCAGGCGACGCGCGAACTCGAGGAACCCGAGCCGATCGATGCGCGCACGCGCACCCTGGATCCGGGTGGGGAAACCGCTGCCGATGCCCCGCTGCCCGCCGACGGTTCCGAGGCCGACGGCGAATGAACACCAACGATTCGCAGCCACGGGCCGATGTGCTGACCGGCCAGACGATTCTGGTCACCGGCGCCGGTGACGGCCTCGGCCGCGCCGTGGCACTGGCCTGCGCCGCGCATGGCGCCACCGTGGTCCTGGTCGGGCGGGTGCTGCGCAAGCTCGAAGACACCTACGACGCAATCACGGCTGGCAACGGCGCCGAACCGGCATTGCTGCCGCTGGATCTGGCCACCGCCACCGAAGCGGATTTCGAACGTGCCGCCGCCGTCGTGCGCGAGCAGATCGGCCGCCTCGACGGGCTGGTGCTGTGTGCCGCCCAACTCGGCATGCTCTCGCCAGTGCGGCATTTCGATGCGGGCGTGTGGGAACGCACCGTTCAGCTGAATCTGACCGCGGAATTTCTGCTCGTGCGTGCCTGCCTGCCACTGCTGCTCGAACGCGATACGGCCACGATCGTGTTCACCGAGGACGAGCCGGCGCGCACGCACCGCGCGTACTGGGGCGCCTACGCCGCAGCGAACGCCGGTCGCATCGCCCTGCGCGAGGTGCTGACCGATGAAATGAACGACACGCCGGTGCGCGTGGCGGCCGTCGTGCCGCCGCCGATGCGCACGCGCCTGCGCCTGCAGGCGTTCCCGGCCGAGCCAGCCGACGCGACGACCGACCCCGCCATGATCGCACCGGCGTTCATCCAGCTGCTGGAACCGGCCACGGCGAGTCATGGTCTGCGGCTCGCCCCGTCCGCTGGCTGAACCACACGCAGGCACCCCCATGCCGCCCGTTCGCGTGGCGATCGTTTCCGACACCCACGCCATGCTCGACCCGCGCATCGCGGCGCTGGTCGCTGACTGCGACATTGCGGTCCACGCCGGCGACATCGGCGCGCTCGAGGTGCTGCGCGAACTCCGTCCGCGCAGCGGAAACGTCATCGCGGTGCGCGGCAACAATGACGAACCGCGCGGCTGGCCCGCAATCGATCACACGGCGCTTGCGACCCTGCCATGGGAAACCGACATCGAGCTGCCGGGCGGGCGACTCGCCGTTGAACACGGCCACCGTGCCGGCACGGTCGCGCAGCGTCACGCAAGACTGCGCGACAAGCACGCGGGCGCACGTGCCGTGGTCTACGGACACAGCCACCGGCTGGTCATCGACCGCGATGCACGGCCGTGGATTCTGAACCCGGGCGCGGCCGGTCGCGCGCGGACCCATGGCGGGCCATCCTGTCTGGTGCTCACGGCATCCGCCCGCGCCTGGCGGATCGAGGCGAAGCGATTCGAGCCACTGCGAGCGCGGGCGTGATCCCGTACCTCTACATCAGCGCCTCCTCATATTCGGGCTCGACGCTGCTCGCGTTCCTGCTGAATACCCACCCGCGGATCGCAACGATCAGCGAGGCGGAGGGCTGGTCATGGAACGACGGCGAGGACTATCGCTGCTCGTGCGGGGCGCGCGTGCCGGACTGCGTGTTTTTTCGTGAACTCGCCGCGGCGTTCGCGGTGGCGAAGCTGCCATTTGACTTCCGCAACTTCGGCACCCGCTTTGCGCTCAGTGCCGACGGCCGGCGCAATCGCCTGCTGACCGGGCCGCTGCCGGGGGCACTGGGCAAGGTCGAACCGCTGCGTGACGCCCTGCTGTGGCGCCTGCCCGGAACCAGTGGAGAGCTGCGCCGTGCGCTGGCCGCAAACCGCGTGCTGGTCGACACGGCCCTGGCCCATTTCGGCGCCCAGGCATTTGTCGATGCCGCCAAGTCGCCGCATCGACTGAATCACCTGGCGCGCGACCCGCGTCTGCAGCTGACGGCCGTGCATCTCGTGCGCGACCCGCGCGCGTTCGCGGCATCGGTGCGGCGCAAATGGGGCATGCCGCTGGAGGCGTCCGTCGCCCGCTGGGCGCGCGAACAGGCGCAGATCGAGCGCGTACTCCGTCGTTTCGAGCGGCGCTCGGTGCTGCACTACGAAACGCTCTGCAGCCAGCCACAAACGGCCGTTGACCGGCTCACCGATGCGCTGGGACTCGAGCGTCACACGCTGCCCGCCGATTTTCGCGGTGTGGAACACCACATCCTCGGCAATGCCATGCGGCTGGGCGGCGCGGGTGATGTGCGCTGCGACGAACGCTGGCGCGACGAACTCGATGACCAAGCGCGCGAGCGCATCGACGGAGCGATCATGCGCAGTGCATCCAGGTATCGCCTGCCGGTCGAGCTTCTGCCCGCGGACGCGTTCTGACCCACCCCGGCCGGCACGGCGTTGCCTTGGCCATGCACTCTCGCGCCGTGCTGCTAAAATCGCCGGACAGCCCGTCAGAAGCAGCGGGCCACGGTCGGCACCCCCGTGACGGCCATCGTGACGCATAACAACCCGGAACCCGCGTATGACCCCCAGCGAAGAAGTCGCTGCCATCCAGGCACGCGAACGCACCAGGCTGAACCTGCTGTGGTTCGCATTCGTCGTGCTGGTCGTCGTGAGCGTGCTCTGGGCGATCCCGCGCGAACAGCGCGATCTCAACGAGCGCACCAGCGCGGCCCTCGACCATGCGGGTCTGCGCGAACTCGTCGATGAGATCACTTTCGACGGCCGTGACGGCACCCTGCGCGGCCCGTCGCTGTCGCCGGACCGCCGCTGGACGATCGAGCAGGTCGCCGAGGCTGTCGACGGCGTGCGCGTCGCGCGATTCATCGCATCGCGCCCGGCCGACGCGCCGGTGATCGCAACGCCGGCCCCGACTGCCGCACCGCCCGCGGCAGCGCCCGTGCCGGTTGCGCCAGCACCCGTGGCTGCCGCGAAACCCGAGCCCGCCCCTGCGACCGTCAAACCGACCCCGGCTCCGGCTCCGGCTCCGGCAGTCAGCACCGAGACCACGAGGCCTGCAGCACAGTCGCCCGCACCGCCGGCAAAGGCCGGGACACAGAACACCGACTCGACGACGCTGCCCGCCGACGCTGCGCTCGCGATGCGCTGGGACGGCGACCGCCTGGCCCTGCGTGCGACTTTGGCGCACCCGGCGCTGGCCAACCGCGTGCTGAGCCCCGCGCGCGCGATCTTCGGCACGGACGCCGTGGACCCGAGCATCAGCGTGTCGGACTCCGCCGCGAGCGGCTGGGAGGGCGCGATTTCCGTGCTGCTCCGCGCGCTGCGCGAACTGCATACCGGTTCGCTGGTACTGCGCGGCGATACGGTCGAGCTGCGTGGCCGTGCAGCGGAAACGGCCGCCCGCGAGGCCGCGCTGGCGCGCCTCGGCCGACTGGCCCGCGGCTTTCTGATCACGACCGACATCTCGGTCAAACCACTGCTGCCCGCGCAGATCGCAGCGACCGTCGCAGGCGGACAACTCACGCTGAACGGCACGGTCGGCAGCCAGCGTGATCGACAGGTGACCGAAACCGTCGCGCGTGCCGTGCTGGGCGCCACAAGGGTGCAGTCGCAGGTCGATGTCGATCGCGACATCGCGGCGCTGGACGCCAACGTGCGGTTCGCCGCCGCGCTGTCACGTTTGCAGTTCCTGTCGGACTTCGCGCTGTACATGATCGGCGATGAGACCCTCGTCGAAGGCAGCGTGGACACGCTGGCGGAGGCCGACTCGCTGAGCCGCCTGCTGACCCAGGTGCTCGCGCCGGGGACCACGCGCGTCGACCTGAAGCCGCGCGCTCGTAGTGCCGAAGAGGTGCAGAGCCTGATCGACGAACGCATCGGCTCGGTGCTGCTGTTCCCCGAGTACTCGACCGAGATCGGCGCCGGCATGGGCCATCAGATCGAGTGGATCACCGACATCCTCGCGAGCTACCCGGGCCTGACGGTGACGCTGGAATACATCGACGCACCGAGCGCCGACGGCGCCCGGCGCGCGCGCGCCCGCGCCGAGGCCGTGCAGACGGCACTGACCGCGACCGGGATCGACGGCACGCGCATCGGCCTCAGGGCCACGGCCGCGCCCGAACCGGTCGCCGCGCGCCACGCCGAACGTTACGTACAACTGCTGGTATCGGAGACGCCCTGATGCTCTACGCCATCACCGAGATCGTCGTATTCCTGCTGATCGCACTGGCCATCGGCATCGGCATTGGCTGGTTCAGCCGCGGCCGCGGCGTGCGCAGCGCGCTGGTCGCCGAATGGGGGCCGCGGTTCGAGGATGAACGCGACCGCAACGAGGCCCTGCGCAAAGGCCTGGCCGATGAAACCGCCCAAGCGAACACGGCCCGCGCCGCACTCGCGAAGGCCGAGAAGGACAGCGCGAAGCTCCGCGCGGATCACACTGCCGCGACCGCCGCGCTGCAGGCCGCCGAACAACGCGCGGACGACTGCGAAGCAAGAGCCGGGGATCTGGACAAGCAGCTGAAAGCGGCCCGGTCCGCGGCCGCGAATCCCGCCCCGAAACCAAAGCGTGCCGCCCCGCGTCCAAAGGCCGCCGCGAAACCCGCCGCAGCCCCGGCATCAAAACCACCGGCGTCCGCCGCGGAGGCGCGCAAGCGCGTTGCGGAAATCGCCACACGCACGGCCGGCGACGCGCCGACCAGCAACGACGACCTGAAACTCATCAACGGCATCGGGCCCAAGATCGAGGCCATGCTCAAGGAGATGGGCATCACGAGCTACCGGCAGATCGCGGCGTTCACCGCCGATGATCTCGACACGGTTGCCGCCGCGCTCAAGGCCTTTCCGGATCGCATGCAGCGCGACGACTGGAAGGGCCAGGCCGGCAGGCTGCAGAAAGAAAAACACAAAGACTGATCAGGGCTGTCGCGCAGTCTCGAACTGCCGGAACAATGATCACTTCATGGGGCTGACTGGAAACGGTGGAGACTTCTCCACTTCCACGGTATTGAATCATTCACTGGAGGCAGCATGAGTCTGATCAAGGAATTCCGCGAGTTCGCGGTCAAGGGCAACATGGTCGACATGGCGGTCGGCATCATCATCGGTGCGGCGTTCGGCAAGATCGTCTCGTCGCTGGTCGGCGACGTGATCATGCCGCCGCTCGGCATCCTGATCGGCGGCGTGGACTTCTCGGACCTCGCCGTGACGCTGAAGGCCGCGGCCGACGGCCAGGCCGCCGTCACGCTGGGCTACGGCAAGTTCGTACAGACCGTCATCGACTTCACGATCATCGCGTTCGCGATCTTCATGGTCATCAAGTTCATGAACCGCCTGAAACAGAAGGAAGAAGCCGCTCCACCGCCAGCGCCGCCGAAACCCTCGCGCGAAGAGGAACTGCTCGCCGAAATCCGCGACCTGCTGAAAAATCGCTGAGCCGGTCACCCGCGCGCCTGCATTTTCGTGCACGCGGGTGCCCTTCGAATGATCGCGGCTTCCACCGCATGTTGCGGCTGCCTTAACAGGCTGTTGAAATTCTCATTTCAACAGCCTGATAACGCGAGACAGGGACGTATCGCCCGAAAATCGAACACACAAGTGCTTGATTTTCGTGAGCAACCGAAAACCGCGCTTTTCGGTTGCGACGTTGAAAATGGCCATGGATGGGCCTTTTTCAACAACCTGTCAAGCGCGGCGCGATGAATGAATCGACGGATCGATGAACCCGAATAGCGACGCCCCCGATTCCGGCGAGTATTTCGGGCGCGATCTGGAGGCCATGTCGTTCGCGGTGAATTATCACCACTGGATCATGGACCGGTTCAGACCTTACGTCGGACGACACCTGCTCGAAATCGGTGCGGGCACCGGCAATTTTTCAGAGTTTCTGTTGCAGTCGCAGCCGCAGAGCCTTACGGCGCTGGAGCCCTCCAGCAACATGTTCCCATTGCTACACGACCGGCTCGCGTCCCACCCGGGCGCCGTCGCGATCAATGATTTTTTTGGCGCTCGGCATAGCGACCTCCCCACGACCCCGGACACGGTGTTTTACGTCAATGTGCTCGAACACATAGAAGACGATGCCGCAGAGCTTGCATACGTGCACGAAAGCCTTCGCACGGGAGGGCACCTTTGCATCTTCGTGCCGGCGCTGCCATGGTTGTACGGCACGGCCGACGCCGCCGTCGGACACTTCCGTCGCTATCGACGCGGCGAGCTTCTGAACCGCGTGCAGGATGCCGGATTCGAAGTGCTTCATTGCCGGTACTTCGACATTGCGGGCGTTCTACCGTGGTGGCTGTTGTTCCGCGTGCTCCGGCGTGAGGCCGTGAGCGCTGGTCAGGTGGACCTCTACGACCGCTGGATCGTACCCGTGATGCGGCGCATAGAGGGCTGGATTCCACCGCCGATCGGGAAGAATCTGATTCTCGTAGCCCGTAAGAACGACTGAACACCCAAAACCGGGAGCTCAGAGTTCCCTCTGTTACCGTTCCCGTTAGCCGGACTACAGTGCCGCGGTCACGTCCACATAGACGTGCAGGCTCTGGCCTGGTCGTAGCACGCCGTCGCCCAGACCGTTCCAGCTTTGGAGTTCCGCAACCCGCACGTTGAAGCGCCGCGCGATGGACCACAGCGAATCGCCCTCGCGAACCCGATAGGTCACCTTCTGGGTGCGGCCCGGCAGATTCACGCCCGCCGGTGGCACGAGCGCGCTCGCCGTCGTTGCCGTCGGCTCGACCGGCATCACCGTGCCGCCGCCCGGAATCAGGATGCGCTCGCCCTCGCGCAGGGTATCGCCCGGCGCGCGGCCGTTCGCCTTCGCGAGCGCGATGGTGCCGAGCCCGTGGCGGCGTGCGATGGACCACCAGGAATCCCCGGCAGCCACCACATACGAACCCGCGCCATTAGCCTCGACGTTCGCAATGCGCTCGGCGCGGCGCGATTCGACGCTGCCAGCGTATTGCGCGAGCGGCTGCGTGGCGCTGGGGATCAGCAGATACTGGCCGGCACGAATCTGGTTGCCGCGGAGCTGGTTGATCTCCCGGAGCAGCGCGACGGTCACGCGGTGGCGCCGCGCGATGGTGCTGAGTGTGTCGCCCTCCTCGATCCGGTAGCGGTTCCACTGCACGCGCTCGTCGGCCGGCAACCCGGCCAGCCCCTCGCGCAGCGACCGCGCGCCGTCCAGCGGCACCGCGAGCAGGTGCGGGCCGTCCGGATCGGTGGCCCAGCGGTTGAAGCCGGGATTGAGCTGGTAGAGCGTCTCGACTTCCACGCCGGCCAAGTCCGCGGCGCGCGCCAGATCGATCTGGCCGTCGGTCTCGAGCACGGTGAAATACGGCTCGTCAGGGATCGCGGCGAGGTCCACCCCATAGGCGTCCGGGTGCCGGACGACGCGCGCAAGCGCCAGCAGCTTCGGCACGTAGCGCTCGGTCTCGCGCGGCAGGTCCAGCGAGAAAAAGTCCGTCGGTCCGCCCCGCGCGGCGGCCTTGCGGATCGCCCGGTCGACGGTGCCCGGGCCGGCGTTATACGCGGCGATCGCGAGCAGCCAGTCGCCGTTGAAGCGGTTGTTCAGGTTCTCCAGAAAATCCAGCGCGGCGTCGGTCGCCGCGACTACATCGCGCCGGCCGTCGTACCACCAGGTCTTCTTGAGTCCGTGCAGCCGCGCGGTGCCCGGAATGAACTGCCACAGCCCTGCCGCACGCCCGTGCGAGTAGGCGTACGGCCGGTAGCCGCTCTCGATGGCCGGCAGCAGCGCCAGTTCGCCGGGCAGACCACGTGCCTCGACCGCCTCGACGATGTGATGCAGGTACGGCGTGCCGGCGGCCGTCAGACGGTACAGAAGCTCGGGGTTCGCAGCGTATTCGCTGACCTGGCGCGCGACGCGCGCGTCCTCGGCATCGCCCAGCGCGTACAGGCCGCGCATGCGGGCCCACAGATCATCGTGATCGGCGAAACCTTCCGGTGGATCGACCTCGGCGACGGGCGCCGGCCAACAGCGTTGCTCGTCGGTGGGCGCCGACGCGAGCGTCCGCGGGGCCTCGACAGGCTTTGCCGGAAGCGACGGCTTCGCGCCTGGTGTGTGTGTATCGACCAGCGTCGGCGCCGCGGCCGACGACTGCCCGGCGGCCTCGGGCGGTGGGGAATCCACGCCGGCGCAGCCGCCGATCGCGACGAACAGGATCGGCGCTGCGAGCCATGCAGTCGCGGTGCGGAACATGCGTCGGCATGGTAGGTTTGCGCTCCCGAACGGTCAACCCAGCCCATGTCGCCAAACCCGCCCGCGGTCGCTTCCGATTCTCGCCCTGCGGTAGCCGGCCTGCGTGACTGGTTCGCGACGCCGACCGGTCGTCGGCTCGCGCGACACGAGCGCGCGGCGGTGCGCGAGCTGCTCGGCAACGTATTCGGTTACTACCTGGTGCAGGTGGGTGATCCCGGCTGGCGCGACGCGGCGCTGCGTGACTGTCGGGTGCGACGCAAGTTCGTGCTCGACACGACCGACACCGCTCCTGCGGCCGGCGCGGATTACGAACGCGCCGCGGTCCGCGACAGCGAATGGCCGCTGCGGGCGGACTCCATCGACGCCGTGGTGCTGCCGCACACACTGGACTTCAGTGACTCCCCGCATCAGGTCCTGCGCGAGGCCGAACGCGTGCTGATCGGCGAAGGCCGGCTGGTGGTCGTGGGGTTCTCGCCCTGGGGCCGCTACGGCCTGCGGCGCTGGCTCACGACCCGCCGGCAGGCGCCTTACAACGCGGCCTTCATCCGGCTCGGCCGGCTCGCTGACTGGCTCGAGCTGCTCGGCATGAAGATCGACACCGTGCGTCCCGTGCACATACGCCCCTCGCGCGAACCGGCCCGTTCGCGCTGGCCCGGCGCGGGTCTCGCCGCCGCCTACGCGGTGCTGGCCGTGCGCAGGCGCGCAACGCTGACGCCATTGCGGCCGCGCGCGGCCCGCTTCAGTATTGCCGCGCGCCCGGAGATCGCCGATCAGGGCCGCGTGCCCACACCCAGGTCGGGCCCCCCGCACTCATGACCAGCAGTGTGATCGAGATCGCCACCGACGGCGCCTGTCGCGGCAATCCCGGCCCCGGCGGCTGGGGTGCGCTGCTGCGCGCCGGGGGCCATGAACGCGAGCTGTACGGCGGTGAAAGGCTGACCACCAACAACCGCATGGAAATGCTCGCGGCAATCCACGCGTTGGAGGCGCTCAAAAAGCCCTCGCGCGTGAAGCTCACCACCGACTCGCAGTACGTCATGAAGGGCGTGACCGAGTGGCTCGACGGCTGGAAGCGCCGGGGCTGGCGCACCGCGGCGAAGGCCCCGGTCAAGAACGTGGATCTCTGGCAGCGCCTGGACAAGGCGGTGCAGCGTCACGAGATCGACTGGCACTGGGTGCGCGGCCATACCGGACATCCCGACAATGAACGCGCCGACCAGCTCGCGAACCGGGCGATCGACGAACTAGGGTCTGTTAACACTAACAGGCGGGCAACATGACGCTGATCAACGGCACCCCCGAAGAGCGCATTCCGGCCAACGATCGCGGCATGCTGTACGGCGACGGCCTGTTCGAGACCATCGCCGTCATCGACGGCGAGGCGCTGTTCTGGCGCTGGCACATGGACCGCCTCGCACGCGGCTGCGCGCGGCTCGGCATCAAGACCCCGACCTCGAAACGCCTGCATGACGAGGTCCTCGCCGAGGCCGGCGGCCACGATTCCGCCGTGCGCATCACGCTGACGCGCGGCAGCGCGCCGCGCGGCTACCGCATCCCGCCCGGTACACGGGCGCGCCGGATCATCTCGGCCCATGCCTACCGGTCGTCGCGCAACCAGTCGGCCAGGGGCATCCGCGTGCGCCGCTGCGAGACCCGGCTCGCGCTCCAGCCCCTGCTCGCCGGCATGAAACACCTCAACCGCCTGGAACAGGTGCTCGCCCGCGCCGAATGGCGCGACAAGGACATCACCGAAGGCCTGATGTACGACGCCGCGGGCCATGTCATCGGCGGCACCATGACGAACCTGTTCTTCGCCCGCGACGGGCGCTGGCACACGCCGGCGATCACCAACTGCGGCATCGCCGGCGTCATGCGTCAGTGGCTGATTGAACGCCTGCAAGCGCTCGGAACCCCGGCGGTCGTCGGCGAGTTCACGGACGCGGACCTCGCGAAATGCACCGAGCTGTTCGTCTGCAACAGCGTGCATGGCATCTGGCCCATAGTGGATCTGGCGGGCCGACGGCTGGCGGTCGGCCCGCTGACCCGTGCCTTGCAGGGCGAACTGCCCGAGGTGCTGCGGCCATGATGCCCAATGCCTTCGAAGCCCACGGCATGCAGCGCGCGATCGCAACGATCAAAGCCAGCGGTAGGGTGCACATCGCGCACCAAGGAGATTTGCTACGCATCAGCGGTGCGCAGTGCGCACCCTACCCGGCGCTTGAGGGTCTGCGGTCGTGATGCGCTGGCTGGCCCGCCTCTTCATGGGACTGACCGTGCTCGGCGCGGCGGCCGCGGTCTTTGTGTACGCGGAGTACCAGCGCTTCTCGACCACACCGCTGGCGCTTCCCGAGGCCGGTTTCACGCTGCAAGTCGAACGCGGCCAGACGCTGCGCGACGTGGCGCAGACGCTGGCCGTCGCAAACGCGCTCGGCGACCCGCGCTACCTGGTCTGGTTCGGCCGCTGGCGCGACCAGTCGCAGCGCATCCGCGCCGGCGAATACCGAATCGCGGCCGACAGCACGCCCGGCGCGTTGCTCGACCAGCTGGTCGCCGGTGCGGTGGTGCAGCACTCGATCACCTTCATCGAGGGCTGGACCTTCCGTCAGCTGCGCGCGGCGCTGAACGCCCACGAGGTGCTGAACCACGCGACGACGGAACTCGATGACGCCGCGATCATGGCCCGCCTGGGTCGGGCAGGCGTGCATCCGGAGGGTCGCTTCCTGCCGGACACCTACCAGTTCCCGCGCGGCGAGTCCGACCTGGCCGTGCTCGAACGCGCCGCGACCGCGATGGATCAGGCGCTCGCCGGGACCTGGGCCACGCGCGAGACCGGGCTGCCGCTCGAAACCGCGGACCAGGCGCTGGTGCTGGCATCCATCGTCGAAAAAGAAACTGGCGTCGCCGCCGAGCGCGCCGAGATCGCCGGCGTGTTCATCCGCCGCCTGCGCCGGGGCATGCGCCTGCAGACCGACCCGACCGTGATCTATGGGCTGGGCGAGACCTTCGACGGCAACCTGCGCCGGCGCGACCTCGAGGCCGACACGCCGTACAACACCTACACCCGTGCCGGTCTGCCGCCGACCCCGATCGCGATGCCGGGTCGCGCGGCACTGCACGCGGCCGTGCACCCGGCAGCCGGGACCGCGCTGTATTTCGTCGCGGACGGCAGCGGCGGACACGTGTTCTCCGACACGCTGGAGGACCACAACCGCGCGGTCGCGCGCCACCAGCTCGGCCGCCCGTGATGCGCGGCCGGTTCATCACCTTCGAGGGCGGCGAAGGTGCGGGCAAAAGCACGCAGATCGAACGGCTCGGCAAGCACCTGCGCGGTCGCGGGCTGGACGTCGTCGTCACGCGCGAGCCAGGCGGCACCCCGCTCGCCGAGGCCGTACGTGACATCCTGCTGGATCCCGCCCACGCCGGCATGCCGCCACTCGGCGAACTGCTGCTGATGTTCGCCGCTCGCTGCGATCATCTCGAACGGCAGATCCGCCCGGCCCTGGCGCGCGGGGCCTGGGTGCTCTGCGACCGCTTCACCGACGCGAGCTTCGCCTACCAGGGCGCGGCGCGCGGGCTGGGCGACGCACCCGTCGCGGCACTGGCCGAGCTCGTGCACGGCGACCTGTGGCCGGACCGCACCCTGCTGTTCGACCTGCCCGTGGATACCGGCCTCGCGCGCGCCGCCGGACGCGGCGAGCCGGACCGCTTCGAGCGCGAACGGGCCAGCTTCTTCGAGCGCGTGGCCGAGGCCTACCGCGCCCGCGCGGCGGCCGATCCGCAGCGCATGCGCGTGATCGACGCCAGTGGTTCGATTGATGCGGTGACGACCGCCGTGCTCGCGGCGGTGGGCGATCTTCTGGCCACGTCCGCATGAACACGGAACTTCCGCCGTGGCTCGTCGAGCCCTGGCAGGCGCTGTGGGCCAGTGAACGCGCCGACCGACTGCACCACGCGCTGATGATCACGGGCGCGGCCGGCACCGGCCGGCGGCTGCTCGCCGAACGCCTCGCGGCGGCCCTGCTGTGCACCCGGCCCGACGCCCAAGGCGCCCCCTGCGGTCACTGCGCCGAATGCCATCTGCTGGCGGCCGGCAGCCATCCGAACCGCTTCAGCGTGCAGCCCGAGGAAGGCCGCGCGCTCGGCATCGACGCGATCCGCGACCTCGGCGACGCGCTGCTCTTGAGCGGCAGCCGCGGCCGCCGGCGCATCGGCATCGTCCACGCCGCGGACAGCATGACCATCGCCGCCGCCAACGCGCTGCTGAAGACGCTGGAGGAACCTCCGGCAGGTGTCGTGCTGATCCTCGTCGCCGAGCGGCCGGGCCGCCTGCCGGCGACGGTGCGCAGCCGCTGCCACCGGCTCGGCGTGCGGGCGCCTTCGGCCGCAATCGCGCGCGCGTGGCTGGGCGCGCAGATCGCCGAACCGCAGCGCGCACCGGCACTGCTCGATGCCGCCGGTGGCGCGCCATTCGCCGCGCTGGCACTGGCCGACGGCGACGCGGACCGATCGCGACCGCGGGTGCTTGCCGATGTCGTGGACCTGATCCGCGGCCGCGCCAGCCCGCTGCGACTCGCGCAGACCTGGTTTGAAGGCGACGGCGCGCTGTTGCTGCGCTGGCTGCATGGCTGGCTCATCGATGCGCTGCGGATTCAGGCCGGCGGCGCTGGTGCGGCTTCGGCCGATCTGCCGGAACTGGCGCGCGGCTTGCGCGCGCTGGCCGATTCGCTATCCTTGCAGGGACTGTTCGAGGCCGCCGACGCCGTGAGCACGGTGCGCGCCGAATGGGACGCGCCGCTGGCGAAACGGCTGGTTTTTGAAGCGCTGTTCACGCGCCTGAGCGCTCTGGCGCCGGCCACCAACGCACGCACCTGACGAGATCACATGGCAGAGAACCCATCGGTACCGTTCGCAAAGCCCGGCGCGGGCATCTTGAACGTCAGCATCCGCGACGAGAACGCCCTGTACTCGGCGTGGATGCCGTTCGTGCGCGGCGGCGCGCTGTTCATCCCGACCGAAAAGCCCTACAAGCTCGGCGACGAGGTGTTCATGCTGCTTTCGCTGATGGACGACCGCGACAAGCTGCCGGTCGCGGGGCGCGTCGTGTGGATCACCCCGCGCGGCGCCGATGGCTATCGCCAGCCCGGCATCGGCGTGCAGTTCACAACCCCTGACGGCAAGGCCCGCATGCGCATCGAGAACTACCTTGCCCACCGACTGAACTCGGACGCGCCGACCCACACGATGTGACCCCGCGCGCGGCCCGCCGCGCGCGTTCCCCATGCTCATCGATTCGCACTGCCACCTCGACTGCCTGGATCTGGACCGCTTTGACGGCGGCCTGGACGGCGTGCTCGCGAACGCGCGCGAGCTGGGCGTCGGACACTTTCTGTGCGTGTCCATTGATCTCGAGGCCTACCCCAAGATGCTCGCCCTGGTCGAGGGCCGACCCGAGGTGTCGATCTCCGTCGGCGTGCACCCGAACCATCGCGAGTGCCACGAACCGACGGTGGACGAACTCGTCGCGCTGGCGACACATCAGCAGAACGTCGCAATCGGCGAGACCGGACTCGACTACTTCCGCAGCGACGGCGACCTGGACTGGCAGCGCGAGCGTTTTCGCACGCACATCCGCGCCGCGCGCGAATGCGGCAAGCCGCTGATCATCCACATGCGGGAGGCCACCGCGGACACGCTGGACATCCTGGAAAACGAACACGCCGATGAAGCCGGTGGCGTCATGCACTGCTTCGCCGAGGACTGGGCCGCGGCCGAACGCGCACTGGCGCTGGGATTCTACATCTCGTTTTCCGGCATCGTCACGTTTCGCAACGCCGAAGCACTCAAGGATGTCGCGCGCCGCATGCCCGCCGAGCGCATGCTGGTCGAAACCGACTCGCCGTATCTCGCGCCCGTACCCAAACGCGGCAAGCCGAACCAGCCGGGCTGGACGCGCTACGTCGCCGAACACATCGCCGAACTGCGCGGCACCGACTACGCCGAAATCGAACGGCAGACCACGGCCAATTACGCCCGCCTGTTCGGGCTGCCCGCCCAGTCTGCGTGAGCATCCCCGGCGTCAGTGCGCTCGACTGGCTGGCGCTGCTCTGGTTCGCCGCGTGCTGGATCGGCTACAACCAGTTCTCGCAGCGACGATCCAAACGCCGCGACCGCCTACAGGACGCCCTGCACCGCCACTGCCAGCGCTGGGTGCGTGTGCTGCAAAAGCGCGAGGTGCGCATCGTCGATACCGCGGCGATTTCGAACATCGAACGTCCCGCGGCATTTCTGGCCTCGAGCAGTCTGCTGATCATCGCCGGCCTTCTGACGGCGGCCGGCTCGTCGGACCAGGCGGTGACGTTTCTCTCCAAACTGCCGTTCCTGCAAAGCGTCAGTCACGAGGCCTGGGAACTCGGCATGCTGCTGCTGGTGCTGATCTACGCGTACGCGTTTTTCACGTTCACCTGGTGCATGCGTCAGTGGGGATTCGCGTCCATCCTGGTCGGCAGCGCGCCGCTGTTCGACGACGCAGGCGTTTCGCAGGCCGAGCGCGACAAGCACGGCCAGTCGCTGTCGGAAGTGGTCTGGTATGCGATCACGAGCTTCAACCGCGGCCTGCGCGCGTATTACTTCAGTCTCGCCCTGCTGACGTGGTTCGTGCATCCGGTCGCCTTCATGCTGGCCTCGGCCTGGGTCGTCGCCGTGCTGTACCGGCGGGAGTTCCGCTCGCGCACGCTTGACGCCCTGCTGGCCGGACTGGGCTGATCGCCTCGGACGCGTCCGGGCCTCCTGACAGGTTGTTGAAGAATGCCCATCCACGGTCCTTTCAAGGTCGCAACCGAAAAGCGCGGTTCTCGGTTGCTCACGAAAATCAGACACTTGTGTGTTCGATTTTCGGGCGAGACGTCCCTTTCTCGCGCTAACCGGCCGTTGAAATGAAAATTTCAACAGCCTGCTAACGCATCACGTTCGCGAGTGCCCGCATGCAGGTAGAGACACTGATCGTTCCACGCTGGGTCGTGCCGGTCGAACCGGCCGGCACGCTGGATCAGCACTGCGTCGCGGTCGACGAGGGCCGCATCGTCGCGGTGGTGCCGGCGGCCGAGGCCCCGCAGTTCGAGGCGCGCGAACGCGTCGCACTGCCCGGCCATGCGCTGTTGCCCGGCTTCGTGAATGCGCACACCCATGCCGCAATGAGCCTGCTGCGCGGGCTGGCCGACGACCTGCCGCTCAAGGCGTGGCTGGAACAGCACATCTGGCCGGCCGAGGCACGCTGGATCGGCGAGGGCTTCGTGCGCGACGGCGTGCGACTCGCCGCCGCCGAGATGCTGCGCGGCGGCACTACCTGTTTCAACGACATGTACTTCTTCGGCGACATCGCCGCGCACGAGGCGCAGGCACTCGGCATCCGCGCGGTGATGGGGCTGATCGTGATCGAGTTCCCGTCCGCATGGGCGGCCGATGTCGACGGCTATTTCACGCGTGCCGCCCAGATGCACGACGCCTGCCGCGGCTACCCGCTGGTGACGACGGCGTTTGCGCCGCATGCGCCCTATTCCGTTCCCGATGACGCGCTGCGGCGCGTGAAGGTGCAGGCCGACGAACTCGACATCCCCGTGCACATGCACTTGCACGAGGCCGCGAGCGAGATCGCCGGTTCGCTGGAACACTTCGGACTACGCCCGCTCGCGCGTCTGGACGCACTGGGCCTGCTCGGCCCGCCGCTGCTCGCCGTGCACATGACCCAGCTCGAAGCCGGCGAGATCGAACGCGTCGCCGCCGCCGGCGTGCACGTGGTCCACTGCCCGGAGTCCAACCTGAAGCTCGCGAGCGGACTGTGCCCAGTCGCCGCGCTGCTCGATGCCGGCGTGAACGTCGCGCTCGGTACCGACGGCGCCGCGAGCAACAACGACCTCGACATGCTCGGCGAACTGCGTACCGCGGCCCTGCTCGCCAAGGGCGTGGCCGGCGACCCGGCCGTGCTGCCGGCGGCGGCGGCCCTGCACATGGCGACGCTGGCCGGCGCGCGCGCGCTGGGACTCGGCGAGGAGATCGGGTCGATTGTCGCGGGCAAACAGGCCGACCTGCTTGCCATCGATCTGGGTGGCGTGGCGACAAGCCCGGTCTACGACCCGGTCTCGCAGATCGTCTACGCGGCCTCGCGCGATCAGGTCACCGATGTCTGGGTCGCCGGCCGCCGGCGGCTCGCCGCCGGTCAGTTCGTGGACATCGACGCCGATACCTTCGTAAGCGCCGCAGAGCACTGGCGCGAACGCATCGCCGCCGCCGACCGGGGCTGAAACCTGGCGCGGGCGTGAACAGCCCAAAACCGCGCTTTTCGGTTGCGACGTTGAAAAGGCCATGGATGGGCCTTTTTCAACGACCTGCTAGCGCTGCGGATTGCGCTCCAGCCCAAGTTCCTCGAGCCGCTTGCGCTCCAGTGCCTCGTTCTCCTGCGTGAAGCGAACGACCTCGCGCGCCTGATCGACATGCTCGCGCGTATAGCGCAGCAGGCGGTCATCGCCCTTCTCCGCCGCGGTGCGCTTGTCCGTGGAATCACCGCAGCCAGCCAGAAACGCCAGCGTGAGCAGCAGGGCAATTCGTGTTTTCATGCGGTAAAGCGTAGGCCAGCCCCGACACGCCCGCCAGCGATTGCGTTACGCATCGCCAACCGCACACCACACAACCGAGTATTCATTCGCCGCGAACGGTCCGTAGTGCGCACCGTTGTGAACCGCCATGGCGCCAAGTGGTGTCAAGCGCAAGCTCGGTGCGCAACCAGCACCGGAGCCAGCGGTCTTTGAACCGCAGAGACGCAAAGGGCGCAGAGTTTGTCGGTCCGGCAGCATGAGTGTGCGCGGCGCGCCGCGAGAAGATGTCCCGCGCCGATGTGCACAGAGAGGTTCCACACACCAAAGAATATTCTCCGCGACCTTTGCCCCTTTGCGGTTCGAGATTAGGCGAAGCCGGCACGCAATGCGCCTCCGCAATGAAATTCCTTGGCGTGCTTGGCGCCTTGGCGGTTCATGAAGGAACCGGATCAGCGGGTGCACACTGCGCACCGTTGGCGGAGCCTTCGGGCGAGATCAGGGTGTTTCCAGCACGATGCCACCGTCATCCGCGCGCAGGGCCGTTTCGCCAGCCGCGACGCGCAGCAGTTCATCGCCGACCATGCGCCGGCGCCAGCCCTTCAGAACCGGCAGGTCGCGTTCGCCGGCCGCGAGCTGGCGCAGTTCATCGCGACCGGTCACGACCGGCAGTGCAATGCCTTCGGCCAGCGCCCGGCTACGGGCCGTGGCAACCAGCAGGTCCACGACGGGTTCCAGTTTCGGATCTGGCCGCGCCGGGGCGGATTCCTGCGGCCACTGATCGGGCGGCAACGCGCCCGCTGCGCCAATGAGATCGAGCAGAGCCTTGCCACTGCGTTCGATCCAGCCCTCGGGCAGGCCGCGGATCTCGGCCAGTTCGTCGGACTTGCGGGGCGCGCGCCGGGCAAGATCGACGAGCACTTCGTCCTTGAGCACCCAGGATCGCGGCAGATCGCGCGTGCGCGCCTCGTGCTCGCGCCAGGCGGCGAGTTCACGCAGCACCGCCAGCGCGCGCGGCTTGAGCTTCGTGCGCGCCTTGATGCGGCGCCACTGCGCGCGATCGTCGATTTCATAGGTCGCGCGGTCGAGCAGGCCGTCGAGCTCCGCGTCCAGCCACGACCGTCGACCGCGCATAGTGAGTTCGGCATCCAGCTTGCGCCAGACCTGCAACAGATAACGCACGTCGTCGGCCGCATAGGCGAGCTGGGCTTCGCTCAACGGCCGGCGGCACCAGTCGGTGCGCGCGTGGCCTTTTTCCAGCACGACGCCGCAGATCGGTTCCACCAGACCCGCGTAGGCGATCTGGTCGCCGCGACCGGTCAGCATGGCCGCGACCTGCGTATCCACGACCGCGGCCGGCAGCCGGCCGGTCACCTGCAGCAGCAGCTCGAGGTCCTGACGGCCGGCGTGCACGACGGTCACGAGCCCGGCGCGAGCCAGCGCGTCGGCCAGCGGCGCGAGATCGCCGAGCGCGGGCACGTCGACCAGCCAGATGCCTTCGTCGGTCGCGAGCTGGATTAGGCACAGGCGCCCGAAGTAGGTGCGCTCGCGCACGAACTCGGTATCGAGCGCCACTTCGGACGCGCGACCGAGCGCCTCAAGCGCCGGTCGCAGGGCAGCGTGATCGGCAATCAGCGGAAAACCGGTCATGGTTGGTGGCCCGCCGCAGCGCCCGCGCCTAGAATCAGGGCCATGCCCAGACGTGACGATCCGAACATTCCGGTCCTCGACGAGGTCGTCGACCCGGACGCGCTCGGCGATGCCGCGGATCTGTTCGCGGACAGCGCGCCGGGAAGCGGCATCGCCTCGGAGCTGCTGCCGTCGAGCAGCCTGTACGAGCTGCCCGAGCAGGAGCCCTGGGATGCGCGTACCCGCTCGCGCTTCAAGCGCGAACTGGTCGCCGAACTCACCCGCGCGCTGGACGAGCGCGTCAACCGCGCGACGGATTCGGTGTTTGAGGCGATCCGGCCAAAGCTTGTCACCACGGTGCGGCGCCGGGCGCTGCGCGAACTAAACGAGCTGATCGAGGCGCGACTGCCACCGGCCGAGGACTGAAGCCGGCGCATCGACTCAGACATCGGTCTCGGCTCGATCGACGCGCTGGAAACCACGCGGCAGTTTTGATCCGCGGCGACCACGCTCGCCGACATAGGCGTCGAGATCGGCGGGCTTCAGCGTGAAATGCCGCTGGCCGGCGTGGATGGTCAGGCGCCCATCGGCCGCCACCACGGCCAGTGCGACGACGAACTCCTCTCGCGCAGTCACGCGTCGCGGCGGAATCTGCACGATCTTGTTGCCCTTGCCGCGCGCGAGTTCCGGCAGTTCGCTCAGCGGAAACACCAGCATGCGACCTTCGCTGGTGATCGCTGCAATGCGCGCGCCGTCGCCTTCGGGGACCGGAACCGGCGGGAGCACCTGCGCGCCGGACGGCAGATTCAGCACGAGCTTGCCGGCGCGGTTCTTGCCGCTCAGGTCGTCGGCACGCGCGACAAATCCGTACCCGGCATCGCTCGCGATGACGAATCGCGCGCCCGCGGTTTCGTCCACCACGCCGACGAACCCTGCGCCGGCCGGCGGGTTCAGCCGGCCACCGAGCGGTTCGCCCTGGCCGCGGGCCGAAGGCAGCGTGTGCGCGGCCACCGTGTAGCTGCGGCCGGTGGTGTCGAACACGATGACGTTCTGGTTCGAGCGCAGCCGGGTGTGCGCGCGGTAGGCGTCGCCGGCCTTGTATTGCAGTTCGCGCGGGTCGATCTCGTGGCCCTTCGCGGCGCGGATCCAGCCGTGTTCGGAAAGCACGACCGTCACCGGTTCGCTGGGCGCGAGTTCGGTCACGGTCATCGCGCTGGCCGCCTCGCGCAGCACCAGCGGCGAACGGCGCTCGTCGCCGAAGCGCCGGGCGTCGGCCTCAAGTTCCTCGCGGATCAGCGCGGCCAGCCGCGCATCGGAACCGAGCAGCCCCTTCAGGCGATCGCGCTCGGCGCCGAGTTCGTCCTGTTCGCCTCGGATGCGCATCTCCTCGAGTCTCGCGAGGTGGCGCAGGCGCAGGTCCAGGATCGCGTCGGCCTGACGCTCGCTGAGCCCGAAACGGGCCATCAGTTCAGCCTTCGGATCGTCGGCGGTGCGGATGATCGCGATGACCTCGTCGATGTTCAGGTACGCGATCAGGAGCCCGGCCAGCACGTGCAGCCGGTCCTCGACCTTGCTCAGTCGATGGTGCAGGCGCAGCCGGACCGTCGCGGTGCGGAATTCCAGCCACTCGCTGAGCAGACCCTTGAGGTCGCGCACCCCGGGCCGGCCGGCGAGCCCGATCACGTTCATGTTCACGCGATAGCTGCGTTCGAGATCGGTGGTCGCGAACAGGTGCGACATCAGCGGCTCGACATCCACGCGCCGGGACCGCGGGACGATCACCAGCCGCGTGGGATTCTCATGGTCGGACTCGTCGCGCAGGTCCTCGACCAGCGGCAGTTTCTTCGCCTGCATCTGCTCGGCGATCTGCGCGAGCACGCGCGCCGGCGAAACCTGGTAGGGCAACGCGGTGACAATGATGTCGCCATCGTCGACCTCGTAGACCGCGCGCATGCGCACCGAACCGATGCCGGTGCGATACATTTCGAGCAGTTCGGCGGCCGGGGTGATGATCTCCGCCGCGCTCGGGTAGTCGGGCCCGGGCAGGAAGCTGAACAGCTTCTCCAGGCTGGCGTCCGGATGCTCGAGCAGGTGCACGGTCGCACGCACGAGTTCGCGCAGGTTGTGTGGCGGAACGTCCGTGGCCATGCCCACCGCAATGCCGGTCGCACCGTTGAGCAGCACGTTGGGCACGCGCGCCGGCAGCAGGGCAGGTTCCGTCAGCGTGCCGTCGAAGTTCGGTACGAAATCGACCGTGCCCTGATCGAGTTCCGACAGCAGCAGTTCCGCGAACGGCGCGAGACGCGCCTCGGTGTAACGCATCGCGGCGAACGATTTCGGATCGTCGGGCGAACCCCAGTTGCCCTGGCCGTCGATCAGCGGATAGCGATACGAGAACGGCTGGGCCATGAGCACCATGGCCTCGTAACAGGCGCTGTCGCCATGCGGGTGATACTTGCCGAGCACGTCGCCCACGGTGCGCGCGGACTTCTTCGGCTTCGCGTTCGCGCCGAGGCTCAGCTCGGACATCGCATAGACGATGCGCCGCTGCACGGGCTTGAGCCCGTCGGCGAGATGCGGCAGGGCGCGGTCGAGGATGACGTACATCGAGTAATCGAGGTACGCCTTTTCGGTGAAGTCCTTGAGCGCGACGCGCTCCGGCGCGTCGTGCAGGTCGGTCGGGGGCTCAGCCATGGGCGCGATCGTGCAACGGGGTGTTCATGGATGGCGCGCATGGTAGCGCGCTTGCGCGCGTCTCGCGCAGACCGCGAAAATCGAACGCAGGAACTTCACCACGCCGCGCAGGGGGCAAACCGGATGACACTCGAACCCGCGGACCTCGCTCGATTTCACGCCAGTCTGGAACGCGCGACAGCCGACCCGCGGTTCTTGGACCTGTTCTACGACGGTTTCCTTTCGTCCTCGGAGGACATTCGCCGCATCTTTGCCCACTCGGACATGGACCGGCTCAAGCGCAAGCTGAAATCCTCGCTGGGCATGATGCAGCTCCTGATCGAGGGCGCGCCCGGCGTGGATATGTACTTCGGCTACCTCGGCACCCTGCACCGCGGGTTCCGAATTCCGTTCGGGCTGTACGCGCGCTGGGTGGATGCGCTCATCGATGCACTGGATCGGTGCGACCCCGATTTCAGTCCGGAACTCGAGCAGCTCTGGCGTCGCATCCTCGATTCCGCCCTGGAGGCCTTTCGCACGGCCTACGACGCCGAATCATCCGGCACGCCCGGGCATGAAGCGTAGGGCATCATCGGCACCTGACCCAGATCATGCCATACGAATTGAGAAGCCCTTCCGCGCGCATCATCATGATCGAACGCTATACTCGGACTTCGCGACCGGCCGTTGTTTTGGGCTGGTGCTTCCAAGGTCGGAATCTCCGGGGGAAAGCATGGCAAAGCTGATTGAATGGTCCGCCGAACTCAGCGTCGGCATCGACGAAATCGACGAACAGCACAAGGTGCTGGTCGGGCTTCTGAACGATCTGCACGAGGCAATCATGCAGCGGCACGGCAACGAGGTCTGTCGCGGCATTCTCGACCGGCTGCTTGAGTACACGCGCATCCATTTCACGGTCGAGGAAAGCCTGATGCGCATCCTGCATTACCCGGACTACGAGAACCACAAGCACGAGCACGATGAACTGTCGCGCCAGGCCACGGAACTCGTCGCAAAACTCGACGGCAAGAAGCACGCAATCAGCTTCGAACTGATCCACTTCCTGAAGCTGTGGCTCACCAAGCACATCATGGAGAGCGACAAGGCCTATGCGCCCTTCTTCTTCGAGCAGGGCATCAAGGGCCACGCGGCGAAGAAGTCCTGGATGACGCGGCTGTTCGGCGGCTGAGCCGGCGCCCCCCCCTGGCGGCCGCACCAAGCGGCTGCGGGTGCTATTTGCGGTTCGGGCAGTCGGTCGTCTGACAGTCGGCGTAGATGACCAGCGCATGGTCGCGAATCTTGAAACCATGTTCGCGCGCGACCGCCTTCTGGCGTTCCTCGATGACCTTGTCGAGGAACTCGATGATGCGCCCGCAGCCGTTGCACACGATATGGTCGTGGTGATCCGTATCGTCCAGCTCGAACACGGCATGGCCGCTTTCGAAGTGATGGCGCTTGACCAGACCGGCGGACTCGAACTGGGTCAGCACACGGTAGACGGTCGCCAGGCCGATCTCCTCGCCGCCCTCGAGCAGGAGCTTGTAGACGTCCTCCGCGCTCAGGTGACGCTGCTTGGTGCGCTCGAGCAGATCGAGGATTTTCACGCGCGGCAGCGTGACCTTGAGTCCGGCGTTGCGCAGATCCTGTGTTTCCATGGCGTCCAACGGTTGAGGTGGATTTCGTGCGGCCCGCCGGCGCAACCGACCCCGGGCTGCCAGCGGATCGGGTATCATGCCTGACCGCTTCAGGCAGTAATGATTCGCTAATGCAAAAGGGTCTCATCCACGGGGTACTGGCCGCAAGTCTGCTCGCCGGCGCGGCCGGCTGCGGGACGATCGACCGGCTCAGCGCCTCGCTGCCCGGCGTCTACCGCATCGACGTCAAGCAGGGCAACGAATTCGATCAGACCGCCATCGACCGGCTGCAGCCGGGTATGGCGAAGTCGCAGGTACGCTTCGTGCTCGGCACGCCGATGGTCGAGGACCCGTTCCATGTCGACCGATGGGATTACGTCTACCGATTCAAACCCGGCAGTGGCGAGGCCGAAAGCCACTGGGTTTCGGTCTACTTCGAAGACGAGCGACTGGTGCGGGTCGCCGGTGATTTCCGACCGAATCCTTCCGCCGAAACACTGCCGGTCCAGAAGGAGCAGGCCATCATCGTGCCTCCGAAGACCGACGACCGCAGCATTCTGCGAAAGACGCTGGACAGCATCGGCGGCACCGACGGGGTCTGAACGCGGCGCTGACCGCCCCTTCTCCCGCCACTAGTGGGCTGTTGAAATGGGAGTTCCTACGCAAAAGTGGACACCCGTTGGTTAGTTGCACTGGCGTTCAAACTCGATCGGTGAGCGGTAACCGAGCGCGGAGTGCAACCGCTCCCGGTTGTAGAACTCGATGTACGATCGCAGC
>JAGRGH010000053.1 GCA_020445605.1 Chromatiales bacterium | reverse complement strand
GACCTTGTCCGGTCGGCCTTGCCTACGGGGAAGGTGGCGTACCCCCTCGGCGCCCGCACCATTCACCACGCCCAAACGTTCGAATCGGTGCGCGGTGCGCACCCTACCCAAACCACAAACCCCGGCACACGTAGGGTGCGCAATGCGCACCATTTTCGGCGCATGGAAACACATGACGGTGCGCGGTGCGCACCCTACGAATACACTGTCGCGCGCGGGCGTCGTGACAACCGGGAAATTCGCATGTCCGGTTACGCAGGAGCAAATGCTTCGGTGTCTACGGGGAAGGTGGCGTACCCCCTCGGCGCCCGCACCGGTCACCACGCCCAAACGTTCGAATCGGTGCGCGGTGCGCACCCTACGCCGGGTGGTTTCGATCATGGATTCATCAACGGAGGGACCCGATGCCGAATTACCGGCGATCACGCACGCCCGGTGCGAAATGGTTTTTCACGGTCGTGGCGTTCCAACGCCGGCCGATTCTCACACGCCCCGAATCACGCGCCGCGCTGCGCACGGCCATTGCACGTACGCGCGAAACGCTGCCGTTTGTTATTGACGCGTGGGTACTTTTGCCGGATCACCTTCACTGCATCTGGCAATTGCCCGACGGCGACGCGGAGTATTCGAAACGCTGGGGAATGATCAAGGCCGCCTTCTCGCGTGATGTACGCGGTGCGATTGGGCCGCATGATGCGGTAAGCCCCTCGCGACGATCGCGCAACGAACGCGGCATCTGGCAGCGAAGGTTCTGGGAACACCGGATTCGCGACGACGAGGATCTGCGTCGTCACGTGGATTATCTGCATTTCAATCCGGTCAAGCACGGTCATGTGCGCAGGGTTGCGGATTGGCCGTGGTCGAGCTTCCACCGCTACGTCGCGGATGGCAGGTATCCGGCGGATTGGGGCGGAAGCGCCGATCCGCGTGCAGCGCCCCAGGTCGGCGAGTAGGGTGCGTATCACGCACCATGGGGGCGTCAACCGGCCCAACGGTGCGCGGTGCGCACCTGCAACGAACTCGATCCCCGGCTCACCTAGGGTGCGCAATGCGCACCAATCACGGCGCCCGGAAAACACGACGGTGCGCGGTGCGCACCCTACACAAACCACCAGCCCCGGCACACGTAGGGTGCGCAATGCGCACCATGGGGTCTGTATCCCGAGCGGCGGCACGGGCCGCCGCCGTATACTTCGGCGCATGAAAGCCACCGAATTCAAACGCCGCCGCAAGCAGCTCATGCGCATCATGGGCCCGGACTCGATCGCCATCCTGCCGGCCAGCCCCGTGGCCGTGCGCAACCGCGACGTCGAGTATCCGTACCGGCCGGACAGCGACTTCTTCTACCTCACCGGCTTTCCGGAACCGGAATCGGTCGCGGTGCTCGCACCGGGCCGGCCGCACGGCGAGTTCGTGCTGTTCTGCCGCGAGCGCAACCCCACCACGGAGCTGTGGACCGGGCGGATGGCCGGCCAGGAAGGCGCAATCGAGGAATTCGGCGCGGACGATTCCTTCCCGATCGACGACCTCGACGACATCCTGCCCGGCATGCTCGAAAAGGTCACCCGCGTCTATTACACGATGGGCCAGTACGGCACATTCGACCAGCGCCTGATGGACTGGGTGCGTCGGCTGCGCGAACGCGCACGGGCTGGCGTGCACGCGCCGATCGAATTTGTCTCGCTCGACCATTTCCTGCACGACCTGCGCCTGTACAAGAGCCGCGCCGAGATCGCGCTGATGCGCAAGGCCGCCGACATCGCCGCGGCCGGCCACCTGCGCGCCATGCAGGTCTGCGAACCGGGCATGACCGAATACCAGATCGAGGCGGAACTCACGCACGAGTTCATCCGTCGTGGCGCGCGCGCGCACGCCTACCCCGCAATCGTCGCGGCCGGCGAAAACGCCTGCGTGCTGCATTACACGGAGAACCGCGCCCCGCTCGCCGACGGTGATCTGCTGCTGATCGACGCCGGCGCGGAAGTCGACTGCTACGCCTCGGACATCACGCGCACGTTTCCCGTCAATGGCCGGTTCACGCCGGCACAGCGCGCGATCTATGACCTCGTGCTCGACGCGCAGTACGCCGCGATCGACGCGATCAAACCCGGTGTCGGCTGGAACGAGCCGCACGATGCGGCCGTCAAGGTGCTCGCGCGCGGGCTCTCGAAACTGCGCATCCTCAAGGAAACCCCGGCGCAGGCCCTGAAAAAGCAGACCTACAAGCGCTTCTACATGCACCGCACCGGTCACTGGCTGGGCATGGACGTGCACGACGTCGGCGACTACATGGTCGGCGACGCCTGGCGCATGCTCGAACCGGGCATGGTCATGACCGTGGAACCGGGGCTGTACATCCCGCCCGGCGCCAGCGGCATTGCAAAAAAATGGTGGGGCATCGGCGTGCGGATCGAGGACGATGTCGTCGTCACCAAGACCGGCAGCGAAGTGCTGACCGACGCGGTACCGAAGGCGGCCGACGCCGTCGAGGCCGCGATGGCCGCGTGAGCGCGACCACGCCCGATGTCGAGGTCGCTATCGCGGGCGGCGGCCCAGTCGGCTCGACCCTCGCGCTCGCGCTCGCCAGTGCCGGCGTTTCCGTCGCCCTGATCGACGCGACCGCGCCGAGCACCGCGGCGCGCCCGAGTTATGACGCCCGCGCGCTGGCGCTGTCCGCGGCCAGCACACGCATCCTCGATACGCTCGGGGTCTGGCCGGCACTGCAACGCAGCGCCGCGCCGATCGAATCCGTGCATGTCTCCGAGCAGGGCCAGTTCGGCAGCACGCGTATCCATGCGCGCGAGGTCGGCACCGATGCGCTCGGCCATGTGGTCTCGGCCGACGCGCTCGGTCAGGCGCTCATCGGTGCAATCAGCAATGCCGGCGACGCCATCCAGACCCTTGCGCCGGCACGAGTCACCGACGCGCAGAGTCATACCGATCGCATCACGCTGACGCTCGACGACACGCGCGAACGGGACGCACGGCTCGCCGTCGCCGCCGATGGATCGGATTCATTCCTGCGCGAGCGCTTCGCCCTGCCGGTGGAACGTCACGACTACGGACAGACCGCGATCGTCGTCAGTGTCGAGCCGCAACCCGCGATCGGCGCAACCGCATGGGAACGCTTCACGCCGGAGGGCACGTTTGCGCTGCTGCCGCTGGCCGGCGGTCGCGCAAAGCTCGTGTGGGCCGCCGCAACCGAAACAACCGAAGCCGCGCTCGAACTCGATGACGCCGCGTTTGCGAATCGTGCGGCGGCGGCGTTCGGTGGACGCTTTCGCTTTGCTTCCATCGGCAAACGCATGAGTTATCCGCTGCGCAGGCTGATCGCGAAACGCGACTTCGCCACGCGACTGGCCGTGATCGGCAACGCCGCGCACACCATGCATCCGGTCGCGGCGCAGGGCCTGAACCTCGGTCTGCGCGATGCCGCGCTGCTCGCCGAGTGCATCGTGGCGGCGAAACGCGACGGCCGCGATTTCGGCACCAGCTCGGAACTCGAACACTACAGCCGCCTGCGTCGCAGCGATCAGCGCACGACCGACCGCGTGACCGACACGCTCGTCCGTGCATTCGACCTGCATGCACCGGGTCTGGGTCTGCTGCGCGGCATGGCGCTCGCGGGTCTCGACCGGCTGCTGCCAGTCAAGCGCCGCATCGCGCGTGCCGGGATGGGCCTGGCCGGGCACGTACCGCGACTGGCGCTGGGTCAGCGGCTCGATGGCTGAACATTTCGACATCGCCGTCGTCGGCGCCGGCACCGCCGGTGCGGCACTGGCGGCGGCGCTGGATGGCAGTGGCTACCGCATCGCACTGATCGATCCGGGCACGCCCGCGATTGCGCCCAGCGGGAAGATCGACGGCCGCGTGCTCGCGCTGTCGGCCGGCGCCCACGAACTGCTTCAGGCGTGTCGAGCATGGCCGGCACTGAACCATGAACGCGTTCAGCCCTATGCGCACATGCGCGTGTGGGACAGCGAGAATGATGCACACATCGCGTTCGATGCGCAGGCGTTCGGCCGTGCGCAGCTCGGCTGGATCGTCGAGGAAACCCATCTCGTCGCCGCGCTGCATGCTGTCGTCGCCGAATGCACAGAGGTCCGGCCGTACTGGCAGCGGCGCATCGCGCACCTGGCCGCCCATGAACGGCCACTGCGTGTGCGACTCGATGACGGCACACGGCTGACGGCGGATCTCGTCGTCGGCGCGGACGGCGCACAGTCGGCCGTGCGTGAACGCGCAGGCATCGACGTGACTCGCCATGACTACCACGCCAGCGCGATTGTCTGTCGCGTGGAAGTCGCAGGCGACCATACGGACACCGCATGGCAGCGCTTCCTGCCCAGCGGCCCGCTGGCGTTTCTGCCGCTGGCGGATCAGGCGTTTTCGATCGTCTGGTCCACCCGCGAACCAGACGCGTTACTGGCACTCGATGACGCCGCGTTCATCACGCGACTGTCGACCGCGATCGGCCCGCCACTGGATGGCATCGAACACGTCGGAACGCGGCGAGCCTTTCCGCTCGCACGCATACAGGCGACCCGACAGCTCGAAGGCAACATCGTGCTCGTCGGCGACAGCGCACATCGCATCCATCCGCTCGCCGGCCAGGGCGCGAACCTCGGGCTGGCCGATGTCGCGAGCCTGAGCCATGAACTCAAGCAAGCCGCCGAGCACAAACGACCGGCATCACACCCTGCCGCACTCGCACGCTTCGAACGCAGCCGCAGCGCGCCGAACCTCGGCATGGCCCTGTCCATGGATGCTTTCGACCAGTTCTTTGCAACCGACAGCCCTGCGCTTTCCGCCCTGCGCGGCGCGGCGCTGGACACCGCCAATCGTGCTGTATTCCTGAAGCGATTGTTTGCCGAGACCGCGGCTGGTTAAAACCCGCGGTGCGCGGTGCGCACCCTACACAAACCACAAGCCCCGGCACACGTAGGGTGCGCAATGCGCACCATTTGCGGCGCATGGAAACACATGACGGTGCGCGGTGCGCGCCCCCAAGCGCAGCATCCGATAACGTCGAAGCGGCTCGAGATGAAGATCGAGTCGACGGGCTCATCCGTGTTGCACTTGATTTCTGAGTTCAAGCAGGCCTTTGATTGCGTCGGTTGATATGGCGAAGCCTCGCACTGTACTAGTGCGGCTGGAGTGCCCGCTTTGAACGGCCAAATTTATCGTCGCTCGTTATAATGGCCGATTGTTGAATCGGAGTTTTCGAGAGATGGTCAGCATCCATTTGGTTGGCGGCGAGAAAGGCGGAGTTGGAAAATCGGTGCTGTCCAGGATTCTGGCGCAGTACTACATCGATCGAAATCTTCCGTTCAAGGCCTTTGACGGCGACCTGTCGCACGGCGCGTTGATGCGCTATTACGCCGACTTTGCCGAACCGGTGGACATTCGCGACTTTGAAAGCACCGATCGCATTCTGGAGCAAGCCGCCGAATCCGGCCGACACGTCATTGTCGACCTTCCGGCCCAGGCCTCGTTGACACTGGATCGCTGGATCACGGAATCCGGCCTGGTGGAACTCAGCAAGGAGATCGGCCTTGCCCTGACCCTCTGGCATGTGCTGGACGATGGCACCGACTCCGTCCGGCTGCTCGACAAGACGCTGGAAACCTATGGCGCCGGGCCGCGTTACGTGCTGGTTCGAAACCAGGGCCGGGGTGGCGACTTCGCGTTCTTCGACGAGTCGGAGGCAAAAGTGCGAGCCGAATCCCTAGGCGCGAGAACCATCGACCTGCCCGGCCTGCATCCGGCGGCCATGCGCAAGATCGACCGGATCGGCGCGAGCCTGTGGGCCGCGGCGAACAACAGGGACGAAAATATTGGTCCGACCCTTGGCCTACTGGAACGCCAACGTGTGCGCGTCTGGCTGAACAACGCCTACAAGGCACTGGACGGGGTGCTGGCCGAAGCCTGATCCACGCGCCTGCCCAACGGAGGGGCAACAACGGGCGGGCTCGACCGCCGCACGTACTGCGCTGCGTCGGAAAGCCCTACTGAAGTGACTTCAGCAGCCCGACGGTGCCGGTTCTGGCCTGCTGAATGGCATCGAGCACGGCCGCGGTGCCCTGCTCGCTGGATTCCAGGGCCTCCCAGTTCGCCTCCCACACCGCGCTCAGCGCGTGGATCCTTTGCGACAACGCGCCGCCGAGCACCTCTGCGAGATCCATGATGGTCAGCACATGGGCCCAGCCGGCGCGTGGATTGCCGCGTTCGACATCGCGGTCGTAGTGGCTGTGAAACACGAGCTGCTGTAGTTCTCCGAGTTTGAGCAGGACCTCGAAGGCCGCCTGGCGCTGGTTGCGGTTGGCCTCGGTCTGCTCGTTGCGCCAGGTGTTGTAGCCGAGGCTCGTCAGCGCGACGAACAGGCTGATCAGCGCCACGGCGTTTCGCCGCAGCTGGGTCAGAATCGTCGGTTCCGAAGTGTTCATCCGTTCACCCCCGTGGACAGGCGGCGAATAGTACGCCGTGCCCTTGCGCAGGTCAGCCCACGCAGGGTGCGCACAGTGCATCAGCGTGCCGGGCGGGCTCCGACTGGAATGCCGGCCCGATCACATCGGGCCCGTGGCGCCGTGCCGAATAGACGGCTGTCCGCGGGCAGGCGGCACATGAGAGGACGTGTCTTGTGATCCGGCGCCTGCTAGGATTCGCCGCTTGTCCGTGGCACGGCGCAAGCGCCGAGTCCACGGTGGCAAAGGCACGCGAGGCCGGTTTTTCCAGAGGATCCAGCGCATGTCCCAGTTCGACAATGTCTCCGTGGTGCGTGAAGCCAATGTGTACTTCGACGGCAAGGTCACGAGTCGAACGGTGCTGTTTGCCGATGGCACACGCAAGACGCTGGGCGTGATGCTGCCTGGCGACTACGAGTTCGGAACGGACGAGAAGGAAGTCATGGAACTGCTCGCCGGCGAAATGGACGTGCGTCTGCCGGGCGCGGACTGGCAGCGTTTCAGCGCCGGTGACAGTTTTGAGGTGCCGGCCAATGCGCGCTTTCAACTGCGCGTGCCAGGCGTCGTTGACTACTGCTGCAGCTATATCGCCGACTAGCCGACGGGCGCCCTGCCCAAAAGCGGGCACGTGTCCGACCCGCAGCCAGCGCCGGCGAGACTCGCCGCGCTAACGCCCGGGCCATCGGACCGCACGGCTGCGCAATGCGCAGTCCGCGAAAGGGAGACGGCAGCCGTGTTTCGCTGGGGAAACTCTGAATTGTCAGAGTTTCCCGTGGCACCGGGACGTGCCACCATTTTCAATGTGCCCAAGCCATTGAAAATGTAAGAAAACGAAAAACCGCGCTTTTTCGTTTTCGCTGCTCTGGCGATCCGGGACGGATTGATCAGAGCTTCCCTAGTCGAGGTCCACCACCAGGGCGGCGCGGACGGGCTCGGGCAATGGGGCGACCTCGTGACGATAACCGTCGTGATCCACACCCGCCGAGATGGCGGCACCGGCCTTTGCGGCGGCCGCCATCGCACCGTCCAGTTCAAAGCGGCAGAAGTGCACGGACGAGGTCTTGGTGTCGTCCTCGCGTTCGAGGTCTTCATCGGAGATTGCGTAGACGCGATCGAATCCAGCGACCTGCATCCATACGCGGTCCTCGATACCGATCATCTGCGTCAGTCGCCGACGACGTTCGTCCACGTCCGGAATCTCCACCATGAAGGTGGCCTTCCAGTTCGAGCCATCGGGGATCAGCGGATTGTAGGCCTCGAGTTCCTCGGTGATTCCGGCGGCCTCGAAGATGCGCTCGGCGCGCAGCATCTCCTGCACCTGGTACTGGATGGTCAGACGATCCTCGAAATACAGCGTGACCTCGGGGCCGATCGGCAGACGGCGATGCTTCTTGTGTTCCATGACCTCGGCACGAAACGCCGGACGGCGTTCAGCATAGGTCTCGAGGTTCATGAGGTCCTGGCGGCTGAGTTTTTTCATTTCGCTCACCTCAGATTCCGTAGGCCCTGCGCAGCAGGCTCATTGGATGCACCGGTGCGCTGCCATCACCGAGTACCGTCGCGATCTGGTGGCCGGCCATCGGGCAGTCGCTGGTGTAGTGGGTTGGCTGTGCATTCTGGATCTGCTTGGCGATCGGCCGGCAGATCTTCAGCGAGATCTCGTGATAGGCCTGTTTCACGGCATAGGTGCCGTCGTGGCCGGAGCAGCGCTCGATCGGCAGGACTTCGGTATCCGGCACCAGTTGCAGCACATCACGGGTCTTCATGCCGATGTTCTGCACGCGCTGGTGACAGGCGACGTGATAGGACACCCTGCCGAGCGACTCTTTGAACCCGGTGTTCAGTCCGCCGTGTTTGTGGCGCAGCATCAGGTATTCGAACGGGTCGTAGATCGCGTTGCGGACCTTCTGCACCTCGGCGTCGTCCGGGAACATCAGCGGCAGTTCCTGCTTGAACATCAGCACGCAGGAGGGCACCGGCGCGACGATGTCGTAGCCGGCATCGACCAGGGCCGCGAGCGCCGGAATGTTGGCGTCCTTGGCCGCGGCCACCGCGTCGAGATCGCCGAGCTCGAGCTTGGGCATGCCGCAGCACTGTTCGCGCTCGGCGATTCGCACCGCGATGCGGTTGTGCTCGAACACGCGGATCAGGTCCTGCGCCAGTTCGGGCTCGTTGTAGTTGCCGTAACAGGTTGCAAACAGTGCAACGCGGCCGGTGGTCGGCCCAACCGCCTCGCCGCCCGTGACATCGGCACGGCGCGCGGATTCGCGCTTGCGCAGGGTCTTGCTGTGATAGTCCGGGACGCGCGCCTTGGGATGCACGCCCAGCACCGATGCCATGAGCTTGCGCCCGGCGCCCGAATGCGTGGTCGCGTTGACGGCGTTCACGATGATCGGGATGCCAGCGAGTTTGCCGACCGCGTCGGTGCTCGCGAGGATTCGGTTTTTCAGCGGCGGGCGCTGCTTTTTGAACTGCACGGCCTTCGCGCGCAGCATCAGGTGCGGAAAATCCACCGCCCATTCGTGCGGCGGCACGTACGGGCATTTCGTCATGTAGCACAGGTCGCAGAGATAGCAGTGCTCGACGACCTTCGCGTAATCGGCCTTGTCGACGCCGTCGACCTCCATCGTCGAGGACTCGTCGACGAGATCGAACAGCGTCGGAAACGAGTGACACAGGCTCACACAGCGCCGGCAGCCGTGGCAGATGTCGAAGACCCGCTCGAGTTCGTGATTGAGCTTGTCCTCGTCCCAGAAATCCGCGCTCTTCCAGTCCAGCGGGTGGCGGGTCGGGGCTTCCAGGGAACCTTCGCGAACGGTGGCCATCGGCGTTATCTCGTCGGCTGAAAATGAAACAGGGGCCAAAACGGCCCCTGCTGTTGGCTGGACCAGGCGCGTGCCCTTAGGCGTCGAGCGAGTCCAGGGCCTTCTGGAAGCGGTTCGCGTGCGAACGCTCGGCCTTGGCCAGCGTCTCGAACCAGTCGGCGATCTCGTCGAAACCTTCGGTACGCGCGGTCTTTGCCATGCCCGGGTACATGTCGGTGTACTCGTGGGTTTCGCCCGCGATCGCGGTCTTCAGGTTGTCGGCGGTCGGGCCGAAGGTCATGCCGGTGGCCGGATCGCCACAGGTCTCGAGGTATTCAAGATGGCCGTGCGCGTGGCCCGTCTCGCCCTCGGCGGTGGAGCGGAACACCGACGCGACGTCGTTGAAGCCTTCGACGTCGGCCTTGGATGCGAAATACAGATAACGGCGGTTCGCCTGGGATTCACCGGCAAACGCGTCTTTCAGGTTGCCTTCGGTCTGTGAGCCTTTGAGCTGCATGGGTCGTCTCCTGAGTCTTGGGGAAGCCCTGATCCATCCGTCCGGGATTGCCAGGGCGACGAAAACGAAAAAGTGCGATTTTTCGTGTTCTTTCATTTTCAACGACTTGCGGCCGTTGAAAATGGCGGCACCGCCGTGTGCCGCGGGAAACTCCGAACGGTTCCGAGTTTCCCTGCTGTTCGGTCCGGGGCCGCGGACGCAAGGCCGGGCGGCGCCGAGTCGTTCATCCTAGGACTATTCCCGCCGGCCGATCAATTGGAGTTTTGCTATCGCGGGAATAGCGTCAGGCTATTCCTCGTGGGCCAGCGGCTCGACGCAGGTCATGCCGCTGTCGCGGATCGCGTTGGCGATCAGTTCCACGGCTTCGGGCCGCGGGAAGGTCTTGCGCCAGGCCAGCGCGACCCGGCGCGCCGGCTTGGCATCCGCAAAACGGCGGATCGCCAGCAGCCGCTGGGAATAGCGGTCCACTCCGGCCGCCGAGCACGGCAGGATCGTGATGCCCATGCCGCTGGCGACCATGTAGCGGATGGTCTCCAGCGAGCCGCCCTCGATCTGGCGCAGGCCATCGATGGTGTTGGCGCGCTGCACGCACTCCGGGCAAACCTCCACGACCTGGTCGCGGAAACAGTGTCCGGCGCCCAGCAGCAGGACATTTTCGCCCTTGAGCTGCGCGACCTTCACCGCGTCGCGACGGATCAGCGGATGCGCGGCGGGCAGCACCACCACAAACGGCTCGCTGTAGAGCGGCTCGGTGACCACGCCGGCCTCCTCGAACGGCAGCGAGATGATGATCGCGTCCAGATCGCCCTGCTTCAGCCGCTGGCGCAGGTTCGCCGTGTAGTCCTCCTCGATCACCAGCGGCATCTCCGGTGCGCGCTCGGCGAGCAGGGGAATCAGCGGCGGGATCAGGTACGGGCCGACGGTGTAGATCGCGCCGAGCCGAAACGGTCCGCGCAGCTGGTTGGCACCCTGGTGCACGACCTGCTTGATCGCGGCAGCGTCCTCGAGCACGCGTTGCGCCTGTGCAACGATCTTCTCGCCCAGCGGTGTGAGGCCGACCTCGGAGTGGCCACGCTCGAACAGCAGGACGCCCAGCTCTTCTTCGAGCTTTTTTACCGCGACGCTCAGCGTCGGCTGACTGACGAAGCACGACTCGGCGGCGCGCCCGAAATGACGTTCGCGCGCCACTGCGACGATGTAGCGAAGCTGGCTAAGGGTCATGGATCGGGTTGGCGGTCGGCGCGCTTGATTTGCGTTATAAGGGGGTGTGAATATGCGGCAATTGTGTGAAAAATGAAACCGCGCAGCGCAAATACGTGCTGGAAAACCGCGCGCGAGCGGCGGAAGTTTCGGGGCCGGGAAAAACGATGAACGCACCACGGCGCAACGTCCGCGCGCTGCGCCCGGGCCCCGCGGGAGGGGCCATCGAGGTGCTGCAAATCACTGACACCCACATTCATTCGGACCCGGCGCGGCGGCTGCTGGGCATGGATACCGCCGCATCGCTGGACGAGGTGCTGGCGCTCGCCCGCACTCACCACCCCGACGCCGCGCTCGTGCTGGCGACCGGCGATCTCGTACACGACGACGGCGCGGCCGCCTACGAGCGGCTCGCCCGGCGATTCGCGACGCTCGAGCGCGATATCTACTGCATCGCCGGCAATCACGACGACCAGCTCGCGTTCGCGCAGTGCGACCACGCCGTCCTGCACCGCGTACGCCATCTGGACATCGGCGCCTGGCGCATCGTGTTCCTCGATTCAACCATCCCCGACGAGGATGGCGGCGCGCTGACCGACGGCGAACTCGCCGCACTGGACGCCGCGCTGGCGGGCGCCGCCGAATCGAATATTCTGGTGTGCATGCATCATCCGCCCGTTTCAGTCGGCAGCGTCTGGATGGACCGCATGCGGCTGGCGAACCCCGAAGACCTGCTCGAACGCCTGCATGCCCACGGGCGGGTGCGCGCCGTGGTGTTCGGACACATCCACCAGGCCTTCGATACCCGGATCGAAGGGATTCGCATGCTCGGCGCGCCGTCGACCTGCGTGCAGTTCGCGCCCGGAACGTCCGCGTTCGGGCTCGACGCGCAGCCGCCGGGACTGCGCTGGCTGCGTCTGCATGACGACGGCCGGATCGAGACCGACATTCACCGCGTACAGGGATCGCACCAGGCACAGGCGGTGGACGCCGCCGGTGATTACTAGGGCCTGTTCACACTGCGCCTGGCGCAGCGTTGCTGCCCCAAAATACGTCAGGCAAGGCGCGAGGAGAGAGGTTTGGCGTGTCTAAATGAACGACGAGCAACGCAGCATGACGGATTTTGGGGCGCAACCCCGCGGGACGGGGCCGT